>NZ_JBYCLD010000275.1:0-4704 GCF_057473725.1 Mycobacterium sp. TH-M11
TCAGAAAAATCCGATCACAGCAAAACAGACACCAAAACTGGCATCAAAAAACATCACACCCCCACAAACGGGAAAAACAGGAGGCATGACAAAAAACAACGACAAAAACAAAACCACCAAACACACTATTGAGTTCTCAAACAACACCCCGCCGGCCGCACAAAAAGACCCGCGGCCTAAAGCCGCTCACTCGTTCTGCGGACGTGGAAGGAAAACCACCGAAGTGAAATTTCCCTCTGGGACATCGCCGCGCTCTACGGGCTGACCGTGTCGCGGCGACGCGATTAAGTTACGCGACAGGAAACATGGAGTCAAACACGCTGCTAGACGGCCTGTTTGCGCTCGCTCAAGATCAATCGACCCGCTCGGCCCCGGCGATGTTCCGCTTGCCGCGGCGCAGCACAAGCCAGCGTCCGTGAAGGAAATCGGAGGGCTGCGGAGTCCACGCCTCGTCCTCGATCTTGGTGTTGTTGACGTATGCCCCGCCCTCGGCGATCGTCCGTCGCGCGGCGCCCTTACTGGGCACCAGCCCGCTGGCAACCAGCAGATCGGCAATGCCGGCGGGTGTTCCCGGCTTCAACTCAGCTATCGATGTTTCCTGCAGTGCCGCCCGCAGGGTGGCATCGTCCAGCCGGCTCAGCTCACCGCGCCCGAACAGTGCTCCACTCGCATGCTCGACCGCCTTGGTGGCCTGTTCACCGTGCACCAGCGTGGTGAGCTCGCGGGCCAATCGGCGTTGCGCCGCCCGCTGCTGCGGCCGTTCTGCGGTGATCGCCTCGAGCTCGGCCAGCTCGTCGGCCGATAGGAAGGCGAACCAGCGTAGGTAGCGCACGACGTCGGCATCGGCGGTATTGACGAAGTACTGGTACCACGCATACGGGCTGGTCATGTCGGGGTCCAGCCACAGGTTTCCGCCGCCGGTGGACTTACCGAACTTTGTCCCGTCGGCGGAAGTCACCAGCGGGACGGTCAGCGCATGGACCGAGGCCGCCAACTTCTGGCGCACCAACCGAACACCGGCGATGATGTTGCCCCATTGGTCGGATCCCCCGATCTGCAGGACACAGTGATGGCGCCGGTGCAGCTCGACGAAGTCGTTGGCCTGCAACAGCATGTAGCTGAACTCGGTGTAGGAGATGCCGTCGCCCTCGAGGCGGCGCTTGACGGTGTCGCGGTCTAGCATGACGTTGACCGAGAAATGTTTACCGACGTCGCGGAGCAGTTCGATGGCTGACATCGCGCCGGTCCACTCCAGATTGTTTTCGACAATGGCGCTCGTCGATGAGCTGTCGAAGTCGACGAAACGCTCGAGCTGTCCGCGAATCCGACCCGTCCAGTCCTGGACGGTGTCGGTGGTGTTGAGCGTTCGTTCGCCGGTTTCGCGCGGGTCGCCGATCAGGCCGGTCGCGCCGCCGGCCAGAACGATGGGCCGGTGGCCGGCCCGCTGAAAACGCCGCAGTGCCAGCAGCGGCACCAGGTGTCCGGCGTGCAGGCTGGGCGCGGTGGGGTCGAAGCCGGCGTACAGCGTGATCGGGCCTTTGGCGGCTGCCGCGGTCAGCGCGTCGAGATCGGTGGACTGTGCGATCAGCCCACGCCAGCCCAGCTCGTCAATGATTTCAGCGCCCACGGTCACCAATCTTCTCGCATCAGGGTGGCGCCTACCACGCGGGCGCGCCCGACTCAATCGCTTGCGCCCGGCATCGGCGCCCGCGGACTGCGCCGGTAGGCCGAGACCTCGGCCCGTCCGGGCAGCCACAGCCGCCACGGCCGGTCGGCGGCCTGGCTGACGCCGACGCGAGGTCCCGCCGTGGCTACCGGCGCGTCGTTGAGGTTCAGCCGTATCGGACTGCGGCTGTCGAACACGTCGATTCCGTTGTCGGCCATGGTGATTCCGACAGCGGAACAAAGATTCCCCGGCCCACGTGCCAGCGTGTGGGTACGGATCGACGGCCCGCGCCGGGATTCGGCGATATCGAAACCGGCCTCGACGACTGCCGCTCTGAGCAGGACCGCCGCCGCGATCCCGTCGGGCCCGCACACCACGTTCGCGCAGACGTGGATGCCATGGCTGCGGTAGGTGTAGAGCCGGCCTGAAGGGCCGAACATCACCGCGTTGCGGCCGGTCACCCCGCGGTACGAAGGTGCCGCGGCGTCCGGCCAGGGCCCGTCGGGTCCGCCGCCGTATGCCTCGACCTCGACGATTGTCGCGACGACGCCACGCCCGGTGAGGGTTGCGCCGAGCAGTCGATGTGCGGCTTCGACCGGGTCGACGGCGAGTTCGTCACCGCCCATCGGCCAGATTCTGCCTCCGACGTTCATTGACACAAAACTGAGTTCGATCGACGCTGATCGTCACGGTCGTCACTGCGGTGATCGCGGCAGGCGTGGATTCGGCCTTGGTGCATCACTACTTCGGCACGAAAGAACAACTTTTCGCCGCGGCCGTCCACATCCCGATCGACCCGATGGACGTTATCGGCCCCTTACGCGAAGCGCCCGTCGAAGAACTTGGCCACCGCATACCGTCAATGCTGTTGACGCTCTGGGACTCCGAGGTCGGGACGAGCTTCATCGCCACGCTGCGATCGGTCCTGGCGGGCCCGGAGGTGGACCTGTTCCGGACCTTCATCCAGGACGTCATCGGCGTGGAGGTGGGCTCTCGAGTCGACAGTCCGCCCGGCACCGGACTCATCCGCGTTCTGGTCGGCATCGTCATGGAGCGCTACATCCTAGAGCTGGAGCCTTTTGCGTCGCTCCCGGCTCGGCAGATCGCGGACACCATCGCCCCGAACCTGCAGCGTTACCTCACTGGGGACTTGCCGGCGTTGCCTGCGCGATGAGCCGGGCGTGCTCGTCGTCACCCATCTCGATCGCCTCGTCGACCAGCAGCACCGGGATACCGTCTTCGATGCGGTAGGCCCGCCGGAGCCGTGGGTTGTAGAGCACGTCGCCGACCAGCAGAAGCGGTCCTCGATCGGAGGGACACACCAGGATGCTCAGCAACTCTTCGTCAATCACGTTCGCTCCCAAGCTTATGCTCACCGGACAACTCTGCCCGTGCCGGACCGGTCAGGCGCCGGAACTGCTTTGCCTCGGCGTCGAAGAACCACGCGTGGCGTCCTGCCTTGGGGATCCCCGCCGCGCGCAGGGCGCTCACCGTTGGGCGGTAGGTCGCGCTGAGCTTCATCTGCGGCACCACATGCACAATGTCGGGGCCCAGTCCGAACTGCATCGCGGCGACCGCCTCGGTGAGATCGGCGGCGGTGATCGTGGCACCCGGTCGCGTCGTCACCGCGGTCACCGCGACCTGATGACCGTCGATCGGCACCCCGTAGGTCACCGCGAGGTCGACCGCCGGGATCAACCCGAGCGCATCGGTGACCGGCTCGCAGAAAACGATGCCGCGTTCGGTGTGCACCGTCGAACCGCGTCGGCCCACCAACCAGAAGTCACCGTCGTTGTCGCGGCGGAACAGGTACTCGGTGGAGATCCAGGTGTCGGCGGGACCGAAGACACCGCGCTTGACTGAGGCGCTCGGATCTATCGGTCCGCGTGGCTCGGCGAGCAGCACACCGACCTCGTTTGCATCCGGCACGCGGACGAGTCCGTTTTCGTTCTCCAGGATCAGATCGTGCTCGGCGTCGTAGGCGCCCAACTCGACCCGCCCCGCTCCCGGCAGCGGCCGGCCTTTGCTGCCGATTTTGGCGCCGGCCACGTTAGCCAACACGGCATGCCCGTCGGTGGTCGCGAAGAACTCCACGATGTGTGCGGGCGCGAACACATCGACGATCCGCTGCCACACACCGGTCGGCATACCCGAGCCGATGAACAGCCGGACCGGATGGTCGCCGCGCAGGGTGAAACCCGGGTCGTCGATGACGTCTCGGAGCATGGCCCACGTGTAGGAGACCACGGTGACGCCGTACTGGTTGAGCTCCGAAACAAAACGTTCGGGCTTGAGTCCGCGAGACAGCGCGATGCGGGTGCCGCCGACCACCGCACCACCGAGGCTGACGAGCAGGCCCGACTCGTGGTGCAGGGGTGTGAGGCAGTACAGCGTGTCGCTTCGATTCAGCGCCGCCGCGGAGGCGGTGCCGAAAGCCGACAACGCCCAGCGGTAGTTGGTGATCTGTTTGGCGACGAGTTGCCCGCCGCCGGTGCTGAACGCGATGAACGCGATGTCGCGCGCGTAGCCCGGGTTGGGCCGATACCAGGCCGGGAATTCGACGGCGTCGGGGTCGATTTTCTCCATGTCGATCACGTTGGCGTCATCGGCCAGGTGCAGATCACGGGCTTCACCGCCACCGAGGACCAACAGCTGTGCGGGTAGTTGCCGTGCGGCCTCGAGATTGGTGGGGTCAGTGATGATCTCGCTCACTCCCCCAAGCCGTACTTCGGCCGCCAGGTCGACGTCCGGTTGCAGCAGAACGGCGACGGCTCCCAACCGCGACAGCGCGGCGATGGCGACCAGCGCGCTGGGTCGGGTCTCCATCAACACGCCGACGTGCTCGCCCTGCCGGATCCCGACCGCGATCAAGCCGCGTACGACGTTGTCGATACGACGGTTGACCGCCTCGTAGGTATGGACGCGTCCGTCGAAGAGCAGAAATTCACCGTGCGGGGCATCGTGCGCCTGTTCGCCGATGATGCGGCCCAGCGAGATCCGGGTGTGGTCGTTGATCTGGCCCAACCGGGCCAGTCGCG
>NZ_JBYCLD010000276.1:0-8658 GCF_057473725.1 Mycobacterium sp. TH-M11
GGCTTCTTGCTTCCGGCACCGAAGAAGGTTATTCTCGGTTCCGTCCAGCAATCGCAGTCATCTGCATGATGCGCAGACATTGCGCGACCCCTAGGACGAACACCAAATTCTTCTCGTGGACGATGGTTCGCCATAACATCGCCAATCTTGGCAATCACCGTTGCAGAGTCGATCTTTGGCAGCACTCGGCGAATTGACCGAATGCTACGAACCCCTGGCTTGATTCGATCAGCGAGGGAGAGAAAGGAAATCCGTGACCGATACGGACCTCGTTACGGCTGGCGACAGCACTGAAAATGACAAGCTGCCCACGCCTGTGACCCCCGATACTTCCAGCGAGGCCGACGCGCGGTCGAGTGGCTCGGATGCTTCGCTGGCCACCATGGTGCTGCCCGAATTGCGCGCGCTGGCCAACCGGTCTGGCGTCAAGGGCACCTCTGGAATGCGCAAGAGCGACCTGATCGCCGCGATCCGAGAGAGCCGTCAGGGCGCCCGCCCCAATGGCGTGTCGACCAACGGCGACTCTGCATCGTCCGCCAGCCACGCCGCGGAGGCCGCTGACCAACACAACGAGGCGGCCGCCACCAGCCACGCCGACGCCGGCGACACGGCTCCTGCCGAGGACAACCGCGCCCGGGACAAGCAAAACGACCGGGGCGATAAGAAACAGCACAACGGCAACGACAAGCCCGTCGAGAACAAGTCCGAAGAACGCGCCTCCGACAAGGATGCGGACAAGGGTGGCGAGCAGGGCTCCGCAGGACAGCAAAACCGCGGTGGCCAGAACAACCAGAACCAGAACCAGAACAACCAGAACCAGAACAACCAGAACCAGAACAACCAGAACCAGAACGACGACGACGGCGACGGACGTGGCGGTCGCCGCGGTCGCCGGTTCCGGGAACGTCGTCGCCGCGGTGAGCGGCCCGGCGAGGGCGGCGGTGGCAATGACACCGAGCTGCGCGACGACGACGTCGTACAGCCAGTGGCCGGGATCCTCGACGTGCTGGACAACTACGCGTTTGTCCGGACCTCCGGCTACCTGGCTGGCCCCAACGACGTCTACGTCTCGATGAACATGGTGCGTAAGAACGGATTACGCCGTGGTGACGCTGTGACCGGTGCGGTGCGGGTGCCCCGCGAAGGCGACGGCGGCGACAAGAACCCGCGTCAGAAGTTCAACCCGCTGGTGCGCTTGGACACCGTCAACGGCGGGCCGGTCGAGGACGCCAAGGATCGTCCCGACTTCACCAAGCTGACGCCGTTGTACCCCAACCAGCGCCTGCGTCTGGAGACCACCGGCGATCTGCTTACCACCCGGGTCATCGACCTGATCATGCCGATTGGCAAGGGACAGCGTGCGCTGATCGTTTCCCCGCCCAAGGCGGGTAAGACGATGATCCTGCAGGCCATCGCGAACGCGATTACCAAGAACAATCCCGAGTGCCACCTGATGGTCGTGCTCGTCGACGAGCGGCCCGAAGAAGTCACCGACATGGCGCGCTCGGTCAAGGGCGAGGTGATCGCCTCGACGTTCGACCGACCGCCGACCGACCACACAGCGGTCGCCGAGTTGGCGATCGAACGTGCCAAGCGGCTGGTGGAACAAGGCAAAGACGTTGTGGTGCTTCTTGACTCGATCACCCGTCTGGGCCGCGCGTACAACAACGCGTCGCCGGCCTCGGGTCGTATCCTGTCCGGTGGTGTCGACTCCACCGCGCTCTACCCGCCCAAGCGTTTCCTTGGCGCCGCTCGCAACATCGAGGGGGGCGGATCGCTGACGATCATCGCCACGGCGATGGTCGAGACTGGATCTACCGGTGACACAGTCATTTTCGAGGAATTCAAGGGTACCGGTAACGCGGAGCTCAAGCTCGATCGCAAGATCTCCGAGCGCCGGGTGTTCCCGGCCGTCGACGTGAACCCCTCGGGTACGCGTAAGGACGAATTACTGCTCTCGCCCGACGAGTTCAGCGTGGTGCACAAGTTGCGCCGCGTGCTGTCTGGTCTGGATTCCCACCAAGCCATCGACCTGCTGATGTCGCAGCTGCGAAAGACCAAGAACAACTACGAGTTCCTGGTCCAGGTGTCAAAGACGACGCCGGGAATGGACAACGACTAGCTGATTTAGATCGGTTAGCACACCGCTGCGGTCGGTCGATCATGGCCGTCCCGCTCCGTTACCGTCGGCGCGACGGTAACCTGCGCCATGTCGGAGACCGACGGGGAAAGCGGTGAACCAGTGGCGGACACTATTCAGCAACTGCTTCGCGAGCGCAGTACCGACTCCACGCCTGCCGTCAAGTACGACGATCGGGTCTGGAGCTGGCGCGAGCACCTCGCCGACGCCTCGGCAACCGCGGCCGCACTGATCGGCATCGCCGACCCCGAGCGTCCGCTGCATGTCGGCGCGCTGCTGGGCAACACCCCGGAGATGCTCACCGCGATGGCTGCGGCGGCACTCGGTGGCTTTGTGCTGTGCGGGATCAACGACACCCGCCGCGGCGCCGCGCTGGCCACAGACATCGTGCGCGCCGACTGTCAGATCTTGCTGACCGATTCTGCGCATCGGGCGTTGCTCGACGGCCTGGATCTGCCCGGGGTCCGTGTCATCGACGTCAGCACCGATCGGTGGTCGGCCCGGGTCGCTTCGGCCGGGCCGTTGGTGCCGCATCGGGAGGTGGCACCAACCGACACGCTGATGATGATCTTCACCTCGGGAACCAGTGGCGAACCGAAGGCCGTTCAGATCACGCACTTGACTGTTATCTTCGCCGGTGCCAACCTAATTGGCCGATTCGAGGTGGATTCGTCCGACGTTTGCTATCTGTCGATGCCGCTGTTTCACTCCAACGCGCTGCTCGCTGGGTGGAGCGTGGCAGTCGGCTCCGGTTCGGCGATGGTCCCCGCCACCTTCTCGGCGTCGCGGCTGCTGAGCGACCTACGCCGTTACGGCGCCACCTACATGAACTACGTCGGCAAGCCGCTGGCCTACGTGCTGGCCACTCCCGAACAGCCCGACGACGCGGAGAACCCACTACGGGTCGCATTCGGAAACGAGGCCAGCGACCGCGACATCGCCGAGTTCAGCCGGCGATTCGACTGCGCGGTCTGGGACGGCTTTGGCTCCAGCGAGGGCGCCATCATCATCACCCGCGAAGACGGCTGCCCGCCCGGCTCACTGGGACAAGGCTTTCCGGGCGTCAGCATCTACAACCCGGACACCCTCGCCGAATGCGCGGTGGCGCAATTCGACCGCGACGGCGCGCTGCTCAACCCCGACGAGGCGATCGGCGAACTCGTCAACACTACCGGCGCCGGCCTGTTCGCCGGCTACTACAACGACCAGGCCGCCACCGACGCCCGGTTGCGCAACGGCATGTTCTGGTCGGGCGACCTGGCCTACCGCGACGCCGACGGCTGGATCTATTTCGCCGGCCGCAGCGGCGACTGGCTCCGCGTCGACGGCGAGAACATGACCACCGCGCCGATCGAGCGGATTCTGCAGCGGCTGCCCGCGGTCAGTCAGGTCGCGGTCTACGCGGTCCCTGATGAGCAGGTCGGCGACCAGGTCATGGCAGCGCTGGTGCTGGTCGATCGCGCGACACTGCAGCCGGGGGAGTTCAGCGACTTCCTGGCCGCCCAGCCCGATCTGTCGCCGAAGGCGTGGCCGCGACACGTCTGGATCACCGACACGATGCCCACCACCGCCACCAACAAGGTCCTCAAGCGGCAGCTCACAGCGCAGGGCAGCGCCCCCGACGGAGGCGTTGTGTGGACTCGCATCGGCCGCGGCACCAGCTATACGGCGGTCGACCGCTCGGTAAAAGCGCAGGTGGGACCGAGCTAGCTCGGGGAATGCCCGGGGCGCCGCGCGCGTTTAGGGTCATAGCGGCTGAACTGGCATAATGAGCAGCCGACGGCACGGTTCCGGTTCACGTCTGAGCATGACTTGGCGACCCGGCGACCGACGAACGAAGAGGAAACCATGAAAGCTGACATTCACCCCGCTTACGGCGAGACCACCGTGGTCTGCGGTTGCGGCAACACATTCCAGACGCGCAGCACCAAGGAGAGCGGCCACATCGTGGTCGAGGTCTGCTCGCAGTGCCACCCGTTCTACACGGGCAAGCAGAAGATTCTGGACAGCGGTGGCCGCGTGGCCCGGTTCGAGAAGCGCTACGGCAAGCGCAATGCCGGCGCTGACAAGGAAGCTTCGGCCGACAAATAGCACGATCGACGCCCGGTCTGCCGCGATAGTTGCGCAGGACGGGCGTCGCTTTATGTGCGGAAGACTCCAGCATGAGTGGGACAGCCCAGCGAGGAAGTGAGCATGACCGAAGGCGCTAAGGGGATTGACGCGCTGGTGGCTGAGCACTCCGATCTCGAGAAGAGACTGTCCGACCCCGAGTTGCACAGCGATGCGGCCAACGCGCGCAAGGTCGGTCGCCGCTTTGCGCAGCTGGCCCCGATTGTGGCGACGCATCGTCAGCTCACTTCCGCGCGTGAGGATCTGCAGACAGCGCGTGAACTCGCCGTCGACGATACGTCGTTCACCGACGAGGTCGGCGAGTTGGAAGCTCTAGTCGACGAGTTGGAGACCAAGCTCAGCGACATGCTGGCGCCGCGTGACCCGCACGACGCCGACGACGTGGTGCTCGAAGTCAAATCCGGTGAGGGCGGCGAGGAATCAGCTCTCTTTGCCGCAGACCTGGCCAGGATGTACATCCGCTATGCGGAACGCCACGGCTGGACCGTGACGGTGCTGGACGAAACCTACTCCGACTTGGGTGGCTACAAAGACGCAACCCTGACCATCGCGAGCAAGGGCGATTCGGCGGACGGCGTCTGGTCGCGGCTGAAATTCGAGGGCGGCGTGCACCGCGTGCAACGCGTGCCGGTCACCGAATCCCAAGGCCGCGTGCATACTTCGGCTGCCGGCGTGCTGGTGTACCCCGAACCAGAGGAAGTGGGCGAGGTGCAGATCGACGAATCGGATTTGCGGATCGACGTCTATCGCTCGTCGGGCAAAGGGGGCCAAGGCGTCAACACCACCGACTCCGCGGTGCGAATCACCCACCTGCCCACCGGGATTGTCGTCACCTGCCAGAACGAGCGGTCGCAACTGCAGAACAAGGCCCGCGCGATGCTGGTGCTCGCGGCTCGCTTGCAGGCGCTGGCCGAAGAGCAGGCGTCCGCCGACGCCTCCGCCGACCGGGCCAGCCAGATCCGCACGGTCGATCGCAGCGAACGCATTCGCACCTACAACTTTCCGGAGAATCGGGTGACCGATCACCGGATCGGTTACAAGGCGCACAACCTGGATCAGCTTCTAGATGGTGACGTCGACGCTTTGTTCGACGCCCTCGGCGCCGCCGACAAGCAAGCCCGGCTGCAGCAGGCATGACCATTCAGCCCCGATTGCGTTGCGCGATCGACTCGGCGACCACACTGCTGAAAGAATCCGGCATCGACTCCGCCCGCTACGACGCGGAAGAACTGGCCGCGCACCTGGCCGGCACCGAGCGGGGCCGACTGGCGCTGCTTGCCACACCCGACGACGGCTTCTTCGATCGCTACCGCGCCACGATCGCCGAGCGGTCGCGCCGGATTCCCTTGCAGCACTTGACCGGCACCGCCGCCTTCGGGCCGGTGGCGCTGATGGTCGGGCCCGGTGTCTTCATCCCTCGCCCCGAAACCGAGGCGATGCTGGAATGGGCCACCACACAGGCCCTTCCGGACGCTGGGGTGATCGTCGACCTCTGCACCGGTTCGGGTGCGCTGGCGCTCGCGTTGGTGCGGCACCGGCCTGACGCCCGCGTGATCGGCGTCGACGACTCCGAGGCGGCGCTGGAATATGCGCGAACCAACGCCGCGGACACCACGGTGGAGTTGGTAAAGGCCGACGTCACCGTGCCCGGTGCGCTCAGCCCGCTCGACGGGCGGGTCGACCTGCTGGTGTCCAACCCCCCCTACGTTCCAGACGGCACCGAGCTTGACCCCGAAGTGCTCGACCACGATCCGTCGCACGCCGTTTTCGGTGGACCCGACGGGATGACGGTGGTCACCGCGATCGTCGACATCGCGCAGCGACTGCTCCGCCCCGGTGGCTTGTTCGCCGTCGAGCACGACGACACCACGTCGGCCTTGACCGTTGAATTGATCTCGCGCACAGGATGTTTCGAAGAAATTACGCCACGCAACGATCTCACCGGGCGCCCTCGATTCGTCACGGCCCGACGGGCGGGCGATCGCTGATGAGCGAGACGATCGACTGCTCGACGCCCGAACAGCGTTCGCGTGCCATCGCATCGGCGGCGGCAGCGGTGAAGAACGGCGGCCTGGTCGTGTTACCGACCGACACGGTGTACGGCGTGGGCGCCGACGCGTTCAACAGTGCGGCGGTGACCGCTCTGTTGAACGCCAAGGGCCGCGGCCGCGACATGCCGGTGCCGGTGCTGGTCGGCTCCTGGCACACCATCGACGGCCTGGCCATGTCGGTGTCCCCGTCGATGCGCAATCTGGTCCGCGCGTTCTGGCCCGGCGCCCTGAGCCTGGTGGTCAGGCAGGCGCCGTCAGTGCACTGGGACCTCGGCGATGCCCGCGGCACCGTCATGCTGCGCATGCCGTTGCATCCGGTGGCGATCGAGTTGCTGCGCGAGGTCGGGCCGATGGCGGTGTCCAGCGCCAACATCTCCGGACGCCCGCCGGCGGTGAACGCCGGCGACGCCCGCCTGCAATTGGGTGATCTCGTCGATGTCTACCTCGATGGCGGGCAGGCGGCCCAGCAGGCCGCCTCGACCATCCTGGACCTCACGTCTGCCCAGCCGCGCATCCTGCGCTCGGGTCCGGTCAGCGCCGAGCGCATCGCCGAGGTGCTCGGCATCGACGTTGACGGGCTGAGCGGCTGAACGGTCGGCTGAATTAGTTCGATCTCAGGACCGTGCACTACGGTTTTTGGGATGGTCAGCGGTGCCGACAACCTCGCCGGCGGTTTGCTCGGTTTGGCCGATCGGGGCGCCGGTGTCCCGCTGCGCGAACTCGCTCTCGTCGGACTGACCGCCGCGATCATCACCTATTTCGCCACCGGCCCGGTACGGGTGATAGCGACCCGACTGGGAGCGGTGGCGTATCCGCGCGAGCGTGATGTGCACGTGACCCCGACGCCGCGGATGGGCGGCCTGGCGATGTATGTCGGAGTGGTCTCCGCGGTATTCCTGGCGTCGCAGCTACCCGCTCTCACCCGCGGCTTCGTCTACTCGACAGGCATGCCTGCGGTGGTGCTGGCGGGCGGGCTGATCATGGGCATCGGCCTGATCGACGACCGCTGGGGTCTGGACGCGCTGACGAAATTCGCCGGTCAGATCACCGCGGCAAGCGTGCTGGTCACGATGGGCGTCGCCTGGAGCGTGCTCTATATCCCGCTGGGCGGGGTCGGCACCATCGTGCTCGACCAGGCGTCGTCGATTCTGCTCACGCTGGCGCTGACCGTTTCGATCGTCAACGCGATGAATTTCGTCGACGGGCTCGACGGCCTGGCAGCCGGGTTGGGACTCATCACCGCGCTCGCGATCTGCATCTTCTCCGTCGGGCTGCTCCGCGACCACGGTGGGGATGTGCTGTTCTATCCGCCCGCGGTCATTTCGGTGGTGCTGGCGGGAGCGTGCCTGGGTTTTCTGCCGCACAACTTTCATCCGGCCAAGATTTTCATGGGCGATTCCGGCTCGATGCTGATCGGTCTGATGCTGGCCGCGGCGTCGACGACGGCCGCCGGACCCATCTCGCAGAGCGCGTACGGCGCGCGCGATGTGTTTGCTCTGCTGTCGCCGTTTCTGATCGTCGTGGCGGTCATGTGGTTGCCGATGCTCGACCTGCTGCTCGCGATCGTGCGTCGTACCAGAGCGGGGCAGAGCGCGTTCAGCCCCGACAAGATGCATTTGCATCACCGCCTGCTGCAGATCGGTCATTCTCATCGCCGGGTCGTGCTGTTGATCTACTGGTGGGGAGGCATCGTGGCTTTCGGCACGGCAAGCACCATTTTCTTCAATCCGCGGGACACCGCCGCCGTCATGTTGGGCGCGATCCTGATCGCGATCGTCGTGACGCTGATCCCGCTGCTCCGACGCCGTGACGATGTCTACGACGAGGAGTAGTAGAGTCCTTGTCGATGTGGTAAGGTGCTGGTAGAACCCGAATTAACCTCGCGGGTTGCCGGCCACCGGCAGACGGAGTCCGCTCCGATCCTGTCGGCCAACGACCGACATAGGGGAGCTGTCCCTTGGGTGATGCGAGTGCGGTGCAAGCGCTCCGATACGCTCTACGGGCCACGTAACGAGCAACACACAACTCCCCCCGGAACGAGGACTGAGGTGCTGCAGTGACCACACCAGCGCAGGACGCGCCGTTGGTGTTCCCGTCCATTGCGTTCCGGCCTGTTCGCCTCCTGGTCATATCGGGGATGCTGACCGCCGTCGCCGTCGCAATCGCCGCGTCTCTCGGCTCTCCGATGGTCGGTGGTTTCTTCGGTGTGGGGCTGTTGCTGGGTTTGCTCAACGCGCTCGGGGTGCAGCGTTCAGTCGCAGCGATCACCGCCGACGAGCACCCGCTGAAAAAGAAGATGGCCGCGAACTCCGCTACGCGACTGCTGGTGATCACCAC
>NZ_JBYCLD010000277.1:0-5017 GCF_057473725.1 Mycobacterium sp. TH-M11
CTCGCGGCGTCAGGAATTGGTCGAGAGCGTGAGCTCCATGAGCTTGATGGCCTGCGCGCAGGCATCGATACCGGGCACCTGTGGGTTCACCCACCACCCGACCACGCCGGCGGCGTCGCTGGCGACACCGCACGCGCCGTTGGGATCGTTGGGCTTCATCACGATCGACGGCACACCGGCGATGGATCGGTTCTCGAGCTGATACTTCAAGAACTCACCGACCTTGCGTTCGTTGTCCAAGCTGCCCTGCTCGAACCAGAACCGGGTGATGTCGATCAGACCACCCGGGTTGGCGGCCTGCCAGCGGCAGATCGCCCCGACGAAGGTGCTTTGAATGTCCTGCGGGTCCGCGCCGACCGTCTTGGCCAGCACGTCGGTGGTCAGGACCTCGCACTCCTTCTGCAGGTTCGGGTATTGCTGCTCGGAGGTGTTGTTGCGCGGCACGTCGCCGGCGCCCGCCCTGTGCGCGGTGCCGGCGACCGATCTGGTGCAACCGGTCGACACCGACAGTGCGGTGGCCAACACCGCCACGCTCACCAGCATCCGGCGCGACACGCTAAGGCTCATTTGCCGTTCGCAATCGTTTGGCGCGCAAGCTCTTTAGCGACGTTGCACGCGTCGGGGAACGGTTTCTGATTGAAGTTCACCGACCATTCGATGAAGTCGTCGTTGAACTGGATTCCTACTTCGCACAGCGAGTCACCCAACTGCGGGTCGTTGCCGACGGCGATGAACCCGCTGTGGCCGCTGATGTTGATGTCTTCGACGCTGGACCGCGACAGCTCCTCGGTCTTGCGTTCACGCCCGATCGGGCTCCCGCGATACCAGGAGAACGAGAAGTGCGGCCCGAGGATCCCACCGCCGGCCAGCCACTGGCAGCCCACCGAGTTCTTGGCCGTGTTGACCAGCCCGTTGATCTGCGTCAGCTTGTTCACCGTCTCGTCGCTGATGCCGCCGCACTCCGGAAACATCGGACCGTGGCTGCCGTTGCCGGACGCCGGCGCCGTCGACCCAGACGACTGGGACGTGGAGCCGGAATCGGAACCCGAGCAGGCTGCCGCCATTGGGACCAGGACTGCCGTTGCGCACACCAGCGCCGCCACGTTACGTCGCACCGCTACCCGCGCCTTCTGGTGATCACAGGTTGCACTGTAGCGGCACCACCGGATGGCAACCATCGCACACGCGGTGAGCTGTGGTTTCTTGTGTGCAAGAGTTATCGGATGCTCGTGGCACTGCTGCGCCAGTTCGTGCGGCCGTACCGATCGCTGGTCACAGCGGTGATGGCGCTGCAGGTGGTCAGCAGCCTGGCCTCGCTGTACCTGCCGACGGTCAACGCCACGATCATCGACGACGGCATCGCCAAGGGCGACACTCCCACGATCATCCGACTCGGCGGGCTGATGTTCGCGGTGACCGCGCTGCAGGTGCTGTGCGCGGTGGGCGCGCTTTACTTCGGCTCCCGCGCCGGGATGGGTGTCGGCCGCGACCTCCGCTCGGCGATGTTTCATCAGGTCACCACGTTCTCCGAGCAGGAGACCGCCCGATTCGGCGCGGCCACGCTGTTGACCCGCACCACCAACGACGTGCGGCAGATCCAGTTCCTGGTCCAGATGGGCTGCACGGTGCTCGTCGCTGCGCCGATCATGTGCGCGGGCGGCATCGCGATGGCGGTTCACCAAGACGCCGGACTGTCGTGGCTGCTGTTGGTCAGCATTCCGGTGCTGGTGGCCGCCAACTACCCGATCATCTCGCGGACGCTGCCGCTGTTTCGCAGCATGCAGCGACTGATCGACAACATCAACCGGGTGATGCGCGAGCAGCTTTCCGGCGTGCGGGTGGTGCGGGCATTCGCCCGAGAGCCGTTCGAGCGACAGCGTTTCGACGACGCCAATGTGGCGCTTTCGGCCACCGCGCAGGCGGCCGGCAATTGGCAGGCGCTGATGCTGCCGGTCACCACGCTGACCATTAACTGCTCCAGCGTGGCGCTGATCTGGTTCGGCGGCTTGCGCATCGACAGCGGCCAGATGCAGGTCGGATCGCTGATCGCGTTCCTGGTTTACTTCGCCCAGATCCTGATGGCGGTGGTAATGGCGACGATGACCGTGATGGTGTTGCCGCGCGCCGCCGTGTGCGCCGAACGCATCACCGAGGTGCTGTCCACCGTTGCCGCCGTGCGTAACCCGTCAAATCCGGTGCGGCCGATCGCGGCCCCGGGCATGATTCGGCTCGACCGCGCGTCGTTTCGTTATCCTGGTGCGGAAAAAGCTGTGCTGCAGGATATCTCGTTGACGGCACAGCCCGCTACCACGACCGCCATCATCGGCAGCACCGGTTCGGGCAAGTCGACGCTGGTGGCGCTGCTCTGCCGGTTGTACGACGCTTCTGCCGGCGCCGTCCAGGTCGGCGGGGTCGACGTCGGTGCCCGCGATATCGACGAGTTGTGGTCGACGATCGGGCTGGTGCCCCAACGCGGTTACCTGTTCGCCGGGACTGTCGCCGACAATCTGCGGTTCGGCGCGGCTTCGGGCCGGACGGTGACCGAGGACGAGATGTGGTCGGCGCTGCGGGTTGCGGCCGCCGACTTCGTCGAGGCCCACCCCGACGGCCTGCAGATGCGCGTCGCGCAGGGTGGGGTCAACTTCTCCGGCGGCCAGCGGCAGCGGTTGGCGATCGCGCGGGCGGTGATCCGCCGTCCGGCGATCTACGTGTTCGATGACGCGTTCTCCGCGCTCGACGTGCACACCGACGCGCTGGTGCGCGCCCGGCTGGCCTCGGTAGCCGGCGATGCAACAATAATCGTTGTCACACAACGCATTTCGACAGTCGTCGATGCTGACCAGGTGATCGTCATCGAGGACGGGCGGATCGTGGGCACCGGCACGCACGAATCATTGTTGGCGGAGTCGGCGACCTACCGGGAGTTCGCCGACTCGCAGTCGCTGGGCGCCGAAGTGGGCCACGCGCGATGACGACGGCCCAGCGACCAGCGCCCGCTCCCCCGTCTACGCGACCGCGAGACCTCCGCGGATCGACCATCCGCCTGGTGAAGTTGCTTGCGCCGCAACGGCACACGGCCGTCGCGGTGATGGCGCTGAGCATCCTCGGCACCGTCGTAGGCGTCGTCGTCCCACGGATTCTCGGCCACGCCACCGACCTGCTCTTCAACGGCTTCATCGGACGCCGACTACCCGCGGGGATCACCAAAGACCAGGCCGTCGCCGCAGCACGGGCCCGCGGTGACACCGCGTTTGCCGACCTGCTGTCGGGCATGCACATGGTGCCCGGCCACGGCGTCGACTTCGGCGCGGTCGCCCGCACCCTAGCGCTGGCACTGGGCATGTATCTGGTTGCCGCCGTGATGATTTACGCACAGGCGCGGCTGCTCAACGTCACCGTGCGACGGTCGCTGCAGGCACTGCGCAGCGACGTCGAAGACAAGTTGCACCGGCTGCCGCTGGCCTACTTCGACACCCGGCGACGCGGTGAAATCCTCAGCCGGGTCACCAATGACATCGACAACCTGCAGACGTCGCTGTCGATGACGATCACCCAACTGCTCAGCGCGGTGCTCACCATCGCGGCCGTGCTGCTGATGATGCTGAGCATCTCGCCGCTGCTGACCGGGCTGACCCTGCTGACCGTGCCGCTGACGATCGTTGTGACCCGGGCGATCACCCGGCGATCCCAGCGGCTGTTCCTGGCGCAGTGGACCAACACCGGCCGGCTCAACGCCCACATCGAAGAGACCTACAGCGGGTTCACCCTGGTGCGCACCTATGGACAGCGGGCCAGTACCGAAGACGAGTTCCGTCGACTCAACGACGAGATGTACCAGGCCAGCTTCGGCGCCCAACTGATCTCGGGGATGGTGGCACCAGCGACCACATTCATCGGCAACCTCAGCTACGTCGCCGTCGCCGTCGTCGGCGGCATCCAGGTGGCGACCGGGCAGATCACCGTCGGCAACATCCAGGCGTTCATCCAATACGTGCGCCAGTTCAACGCACCGCTAAACCAAGTGGCCTCGATGTACAACGCGCTGCAATCCGGGCTCGCCAGCGCCGAACGGGTCTTCGAACTGCTCGACGAGCCCGAGGAACCTGCGGACCGCTCAGGCCTGTTTCCCGAAATGCCAACGGGTCGAGTTGAATTCGACAACGTCAGCTTCGGCTATCAACCGGGGGCCACGGTGCTCGACGGTTTGTCGTTCACCGCCGAGCCGGGCAGTACGGTCGCGATCGTCGGGCCCACGGGCGTGGGCAAGACGACGCTGGTCAACCTGCTGATGCGGTTCTACGACGTCGACTCCGGACGGATTTTGATCGACGGCGTCGACATCACCGCGGTGAGCCGGCAGTCGCTGCGCTCACGCATCGGGATGGTGCTGCAGGACACCTGGCTGTTCAGCGGAACCATCAAGCAGAACATCGCCTACGGTCGGCCCGACGCGTCCGACGACGAGGTTATCGCCGCGGCGAGGGCGGCCCATGTGGACCGGTTCGTGCATTCGCTGCCGGGTGGCTACGACACCCAGGTCAACGACGGCGGAGGCAACATCAGCGCCGGCGAGCGTCAGCTGATCACCATTGCGCGGGCATTTTTGGCCCGGCCGCAGCTGCTGGTGCTCGACGAAGCGACCAGCTCGGTGGACACCCGCACCGAGTTGCTGATCGCCAAGGCCACTCATGAGCTGCGCCGCGACCGGACGAGTTTTATTGTTGCCCATCGCCTTTCGACGATCCGCGACGCCGATGTGATCCTGGTGATGGAGTCGGGCAAGATCGTCGAGCAGGGCAGCCACGGCGAACTGCTGGCCCGCCGTGGCGCCTACTACCGGATGACGCAGGCCTAGCCACTCAGTCACCATCGGTCACTCCAGCAACGTCAGCTGGTAGCCACCCGTTTTTCGAAATGACGACACATGCGATATCACCATCCGCCGGTGATATCGCATCTGGTCACAAAACAAAAAAAGAGTGCCACCCCAGAGACGTGTTACCCCAGAGACGTGTTA
>NZ_JBYCLD010000278.1:0-2159 GCF_057473725.1 Mycobacterium sp. TH-M11
AGCTTGTTCCGGCGCGACGGGGTCGGCCGCCGGTCTGCCAGGGAATCGCCTTGTCCACCACCCGGACCGGCAGCGAAGCCCACGGAATGTTCGGCGATGGGTTCTCGAAGTGCAGGTTCTGCGGCAGAACTTCGTGCTGCAGCGACAACACGACCTTGATCAGGCCCGCGATGCCGGCTGCCGATTCGAGGTGACCGACGTTGGTCTTCGCCGACCCGATCAGCAGGGGTCGGCTCGGGTCACGGCCGGCACCGTAGACGGCTGCGGCGGCCTGCACCTCGATCGGGTCTCCCAGGGAGGTGCCCGTGCCGTGCGCCTCGAGGTAGTCGACGTCGCGACCCTCGAGACCGGCACGAGCCAGCGTCATGGCGATAAGCCGTTGCTGGGCACCACCATTGGGCACCGTCAAACCGCTGGAAGCGCCGTCCTGATTGACCGCGCTGCCCCGGATGACCGCGCAAATCTGATCGCCGTCGCGCTGCGCATCGCCGAGTCGCTTGAGCACCAGAATCCCGCAGCCCTCACTGCGGGCGTAGCCGTTGGCGGCGGCGTCGAATGTCTTGCATCGGCCGTCGGCGGACAGCATCCTGGCGCGCGAGGTGGCAACAATGGAGGCCGGGCTCACCAAGACGTTCACTCCACCGGCCAGCGCCATGTCACAGTCACCGGAATGCAAAGCCTGGCAGGCCTGATGGACGGCCACCAGCGACGCACTGCACGCGGTGTCCACCGCCATCGCCGGCCCTTCCAGTCCCAGCGCGAACGCGACCCGGCCCGCGATGACGTTGAGCGCATTGCCGGTGATGAAGTGGGCCTCGATGGTCTCCACCGAGTTGGTGTTGAGCAGCTGGGAATACTCGTTGGCGGCCACCCCCACGAACACCCCGGTTCGGCTGCCGCGCAACGACGCCGGCGCGTACCCGGCCCTTTCCAGCCCTTCCCAGGCAATCTCGAGCATCAGCCGCTGCTGCGGATCCATCCAGACGGCCTCACGCGGGGAGATGCCGAAGAACTCCGGGTCGAACCCGTCGATCCGGTCCAGATAGCCGCCGTAGCGGGTGTAGATCTTGCCCCGCGCCTCGGGATCCGGGTCGTAGTACTCGTCGACGTCGAAGCGGTCGTCCGGGATCTCCCGGATCGCGTCGACACCGCCGGACAACACCTCCCAGTACGCCTCCGGATCGGGTGCGCCCGGAAAACGGCACGCCAACGCCACGATCGCGATCGGCTCGTCGCTGCTCAGCGGGACCGAATCCGGCTGCGCCGCTAATTTAGTGGCCGTCGGCGCGCCGATACTGAGTACGTCGTCGAGCAGGTAGTCCGCCACGTCGATCAGGCGCGGATAGTCCATCGCCAAGGTCGAGGGCAACTCCTGGCCGATAGCACGCTCAACCCGGGTCCGCAGTTCGACGGCCATCAGCGAATCCATGCCGACGGCGAAGAATCCGGACTCGTCGCGGATCTCCGCCGCGTCGATCCGGGTCACCTCTGCGACGACGTCGCGCAAATAGTCCACGACCAGTTGCTTGCGTTGCTGGACAGGAGCGGCGGTGAGCCGGTCCACCAGCTGGGTGGTCCCGGACGCGGTAGTCTGCGTCGGCGCCGACTCGGGCACCTCGTCCTGCAACTGAGCCAGGAATGCCCGCTTGCCCGCCAACTGGTAGAGCGGAAGGAATTTGGCCCAGTCGATGCGTGCTACCACGCCTTGGACGGCGGAGGTCGCCATGAGATCAGCCAGACCGGCCAGTGCATCCACCGGTGACAAGGTGCCCACACCGCGCTTGTCGAGCTGCGCGCGGGCGTCCTCGTCGGCCATGCCGGGGGCCGACCACGGACCAAAGTTGACGCTGATCCCGGGCACGCCGAGCTGGCGCTGCCGCCAAGCCAGCCCGTCGAGGAAGGCGTTGGCCGCGCTGTAGGCGGTTTGGCCGAAACTGCCCCACACCCCGGAGATCGAGGAGGTACTGACAAAGAAGTCCAGCCCCAGCTCGCCGACTGCCTCAGTCAAATGCCAAGCGCCCCAGGCCTTCCCGGCGAACACGCGGTCGACCTCGTCGTCGTTGAGGTCGTGCAGGGGAGTGGTGCCGATCTCGCCGGCGGCATGCACGATGCCGGCCAGCGGCGGCAGTTCGGCCTGCACGGTTGCCAGCAGGCGCGCG
>NZ_JBYCLD010000279.1:0-5322 GCF_057473725.1 Mycobacterium sp. TH-M11
CACCGAAGGTGTTGCGATACTGATGCCACACGTCAGGAAGGAAGCCGAATGCCCATCGCAACGCCAGATGTCTACGCCGAGATGCTGCGACGCGCCAAGGAGAACGAGTACGCCTTTCCGGCGATCAACTGCACCTCCTCGGAGACCATCAACGCCGCGCTGAAGGGGTTCGCCGACGCGGGCAGTGACGGCATCATCCAGTTCTCCACCGGCGGAGCGGAATTCGGCTCCGGTTTGGGTGTCAAGGACATGGTCGCCGGTGCGGTCGCGCTGGCCGAATTCGCCCACGTCATCGCGGCCAAGTACCCGATCAACGTGGCCCTGCACACCGACCATTGCCCCAAGGACAAGCTGGACACCTACGTGCGTCCGCTGCTGGCCATCTCGGCCGAGCGGGTCGCCGCCGGGCGCAACCCGCTGTTCGGATCCCACATGTGGGACGGCTCGGCGGTGCCGATCGACGAGAACCTGGAGATCGCGCAGGAACTGCTGAAGCTGGCCGCCGCCGCCAAGATCGTCCTGGAGGTCGAGATCGGCGTCGTGGGCGGTGAAGAGGACGGTGTCGAGGCCGAGATCAACGACAAGCTCTACACCACCGCTGAGGACTTCGAGAAGACCATCGACGCCCTGGGCCACGGTGAGCACGGCCACTACCTGCTGGCCGCCACCTTCGGCAACGTGCACGGCGTCTACAAGCCGGGCAATGTCAAGCTTCGTCCCGACATCCTTGACCAGGGCCAGAAGGTCGCGTCGGCCAAGCTCGGCCTGCCCGACGGCGCCAAGCCGTTCGACTTCGTCTTCCACGGCGGATCGGGCTCGCTGAAGTCCGAGATCGAGGAGGCGCTGCGCTACGGCGTGGTGAAGATGAACGTCGACACCGACACCCAGTACGCGTTCACCCGGCCGCTGGCGGCGCACATGTTCACCAACTACGACGGCGTGCTGAAGGTCGACGGCGAGGTGGGCAACAAGAAGGTCTACGACCCGCGCAGTTACCTGAAGAAGGCCGAGGCGTCGATGACCGAGCGGGTCATCGAGGCCTGCCACGACCTGCGCTGCAACGGAAAATCGGTTTCCGCCTAGCCGCTATCAGCCTCATCAGTCCCTGGGGTAACTGGTCTGAGGGGACCTGCTTTTTTCGATTTCGCACCACATGCGGTATCACCGTCCGCTGATATCGCATGTGGTCACGATTCCAGAAAGGGGTGGCCCTTGTCTGACGTTACTGATGTGGCGTGTGGTGGCGCGGGGACTGGCCCGCAGCCCAAACCTCGTTAGCCGGAACTGGATTCGCAAATCTTCCACTGGTCGTCGCGGAACTGCAGATCGAAGCTGCGACTCGACCGGGTCTGCGGAGCGAAGGCGATGAACGCGGTGACGTTGGCCTCGGCGTGGTTCCCGTTGACCACCAACTGGTCGATGTTGGCGACGACGGGATATTGCTTGGCCGCCGCGACGCGGTAGTAGACGTCGTTCCACTCGTTCTGGTTGTAGTTGACATAGTCGTCGCGCATCCGGCCGCAGGTCAGGCTGCGCAGCGTGGTCAGATCACCGGTCTGTACCGCGGCGTCGAAGTGCTGAATTGCGCTGCGCACCTGGTCTTCCTGCGACGCTTTCGGCTTGCGGTCGTTGCGGGTCAGCAGCACCGTGCCCAGTACCGCGACTGCGGCGAGCGCCAAGATGATCAGGATCAGCGCCAGCACCCAACCCCAACTGCGCTGACTCGACGGTCGGAGCCTGGCCCCCAATCGGGGCGGAATGAGTTGCGGCGTAGCAGTTCTCGCGCCTATCTGGCTGCCCGCCGAAGGGTGGCCCGGCGCGAAGACCTCGGTGGCGGGCTCGTTGGCCGCGCTGATGATTGCGGTTTCCTTGGCATCGAACCCCGGCGCGGTGAAGAGTCGTTCGCCCGGTTTGAGCTGCGGCGTCGGCGGCAGGTGCTCTCGCGCGGCGCCCGCGATCACCTCGGTCGCCGGATCCGTCTCGCGTTGGGTCTCGGTGGTTTTTTCGTCGGCCGCGGCCGACGGTTCGACGGTGGTGTCAGCTTCGGAGTCCGCGGGATCGCTCGCAGCGGCTTGATCGGTGGCGTCGGACGTGTTGTCGCGGTCAGACCCTGATGGATTGGGCATAGGCGCAGCTGTCCTCTTCGGAGTCGAAATACCACCTTCAGCTTAGCGACCCGACGCGGGGTTGGGCATGGCGGCGTCGGTTGAAAAGATGCGGCACGGCACAATATCCCCATGGCGCCGATGCATGATCTGCTGGGACCCGATCCGATCTTGTTACCCGGCGACCCCGACGCCGAGGCCCAGTTGGATGCCGGCGACAACCCCACCGCCGTCGCAGCCGCGCATCCTTCGGCGTCGGTGGCGTGGGCGGCGTTGGCCGAAGCCGCGCTCTCCGATGACAAGGCGGTCACCGCCTACGCCTACGCCCGCACGGGTTATCACCGCGGGCTGGACCAGTTGCGCCGCAACGGCTGGAAGGGTTTCGGCCCGGTGCCGTTCTCACACGAGCCCAATCAGGGTTTCCTGCGGTGTGTCGCGGCGTTGGCGCGAGCGGCCGACGCGATCGGTGAGACCGACGAGCAGGCCAGGTGCCTGGATCTGCTCGACGACTGCGACCGGACTGCCCGCGAAGCCCTCGGCCTGACCTAGAAGCCGGGCGCGTCGTCACTGACGTCCGCGAGCACCACCTCGGCCGTCTCTCGCTCTTAGAGCAGGTGTCGCCAGAACTGGGTCAGCCCGGCGCCCAACTGCCACAGCAGCCCGGACACCCCGGACAGTTCGAAGAATGAGTTGACGAGCCCGAAAAACCACTGGTTCAGCGGCTGGGCGAACAACAGGAAGAACAGCAGGATGAAGCCGTACGGCTTGAACTGTGCCAGGGCACGCTGCGTCTCCGGGCTCAGGTGCGGCTCCAGAGCGTTGTAGCCGTCCAGACCGGGGATCGGCAGCAGATTCAGCAGCAGCGCGGTGATCTGCAGGAAGCCCAAAAACGCCACTCCGGCCCACAACACCGGGTGCCTTGGGTCGATGAACAGGTTGGTCGCCCCCAGCAGCAGCACGGCCAGCAACAGATTCGCCGCGGGACCGGCCAGACTGACCAGGGTTCGCTGCCGGGTCGTCAGGTACGACGTCCGCACGTACACCGCGGCACCCGGCAGGCCGATCCCGCCGATCGCCGTGATCAGGATCGGCACCACGATCGACCAGACCGGGCTGACGTAGCGCCGCGGATCTAGGTCCAGGTAGCCGCGCAACTCGATGTCGCGGTCGCCGAATCGCCAGGCGGTGTAGGCGTGGCCGAATTCGTGCAGACACAGCGACACCACCCAGCCGGCGATCACCATGACGAACACTCCGGCGTAAGACAGCGGCGTCACGTCGTCGCCCACCCAGTACGCCAGCCCGCCGCCGAGGACCGACAGACCGACAATGGCCCAGAAGACTGGGCTGGGTCGCACCGAATGGTGCAAGTCGCGGGCGCTCACGCGACGAAACTACCGGACGGCTGACCAACCCTGCGTATGTCGGTAGACCGTCGAGCGCCGCGCCGGCCGCGGCGCGGCCACCCCGTCGCGCACCATCGAGATCCCGGTGCCGCCCAGTTGCGCGGCCCGCCCGGTCAACCAGCGACGGCTGCCCACTACCCGAGCCCGCAGCCCCGGCAGCGCCGCCGTCGGCTCGACCGTGACCGCGGCGACGTCGCCGTCGAACAACACCGCGTCGTCGACCACGGCCTCGCCATGCAGCAGTCGCTCCCCGTCCACGGGCCGCCAGACCGCCGACCCGACGATGACCGATCCGGTCTCGTCGCGGATCAGCGGAACGCGCGCGGCCGCACCGCGCACCGCCCGCCGGGCGGCCCGGCGGCCGGCCGGCAGGCGGTAGGCGCGGGTGGCCGGGGTGCGCCGGCGCGGGACGTAGGCCACCTCGACGCTCAGCAGATCGGCCCGCATCAACATGGTCAGCACCGAGGCGAGGTCGGCGTCGCCGCCGACCACCACTAGCCGCCGGTAGGAGGCGAGTGCCGCGGCAAGGCCGCCGGGATCGAGTACCGGGAGCGCTCGCAGCGGGCGCGGCAGGTGCTCGGCGAATGCCACCACGACGATCTCTGGCACGTTCGGGGCCCTCCTCGCAAACGCCTGGGCGGGGTCTGATTACCCCGCTCTTCAGCGGGTCCTGCGGTGCCCGAATCGTCGCACGGCTAATGTTGGTCACCGGCTGGACCACAATAAGCAGCGTGAATACGTGGAGTTAGGCGGGAGCGAGCCATGCCGGCAATCGTCCTGATCGGCGCCCAATGGGGCGACGAGGGCAAGGGCAAGGCCACCGACCTGCTCGGCGGCCGCACCAAATGGGTTGTTCGCTATCAAGGCGGCAACAATGCCGGGCACACCGTGGTGCTGCCCAGCGGCGAGAACTTCGCGCTGCACCTCATCCCGTCGGGAGTGCTGACGCCCGGTGTCACCAACGTCATCGGCAACGGTGTGGTGATCGACCCCGGCGTCCTGCTCGACGAGCTAAAGGGTCTCGAGGAGCGCGGCGTCGACACCTCGAAGCTGCTGATCTCTGCCGACGCGCACCTGCTGATGCCCTATCACGTGGCCATCGACAAGGTGACCGAGCGCTACATGGGCGACAAGAAGATCGGCACCACCGGCCGCGGCATCGGACCCTGCTACCAGGACAAGGTCGCGCGCCAGGGGATCCGGGTCGCCGACGTGCTGCACCCCGATGAGTTGACGCACAAGATCGAGGCCGCGCTGGAATTCAAGAACCAGGTGCTGGTCAAGATCTACAACCGCAAAGCGCTCGACCCGGCGCAGGTCGTCGAGGCGCTGCTGGAGCAGGCGGAGAGCTTCTCCCACCGCATCGCCGACACCCGGCTGTTGCTCAACACCGCGCTGGAGGCCGGCGAGACCGTTCTGTTGGAAGGTTCGCAGGGCACGCTGCTCGACGTCGACCACGGCACCTATCCCTATGTGACATCGTCGAATCCGACCGCCGGCGGTGCCGCGGTGGGATCCGGTATCGGCCCGACCCGAATCACCACCGTGCTGGGAATCCTCAAGGCCTACACCACCCGCGTCGGCTCGGGCCCGTTCCCGACCGAACTGTTCGACGAGAACGGCGAATACCTGTCCAAGACCGGCGGCGAGTTCGGCGTCACCACTGGGCGGCGCCGGCGCTGCGGCTGGTTCGACGCCGTGATTGCCCGCTACGCCGCCCGGGTCAACGGGATCACCGACTACTTCCTGACCAAGCTCGATGTGCTGTCCAGCCTGGAGACGGTGCCGGTGTGTGTCGGCTACCGCGTCGA
>NZ_JBYCLD010000280.1:0-3597 GCF_057473725.1 Mycobacterium sp. TH-M11
CGTTCGTCGAGCAGACGGTCGAGCAGGGCGGTGAATTCGCCGGCGTCGGCCGGCGTCAACGCCGGGCTGGGCCGGGTACCGGGAACGTCGAGTGTGATCAGGGTCGACCGGAAGGGCCGGCCGATGTCCAGCGGCAGCCAGCGGCGCAGGTCCCAACTGCCCCAGATGTGAAATCTGTTCATCAACAAGCCCAGCGGCTCGGCCCGGTAGCCGCGAACATGCGCCAGCGCGATGATCTTAGAGGTTCCTGAAGGGAAATGGTAGCGGCGCAGGGTGATCGCCTCGCGGTCCAACTGGACCAGGCCGTCATCGTAGGAGTCTGCGCTCATTGCCGCGCGCTCCGAAGCTGGTGCCCGCGGGCGGTGATGCAGCGGCCATTTTCCAGGTTCCACTGCCAGCCGTGCAGATTGCAGGTCAGCGTGTTGCCCTCGATGACGCCGAATTTGGACAGGTCGGCCTTCAGATGCGGGCAGCGCCGCTGAATCTCCCAGCCCTCCATGGTGATCGACGCGGAGTCGTCGTGGGTCTCGGCGAACCAGCCGTCCGCGTAGGCGATCCGCTCGGCGGTCAGGCATTTGAAGAACGTGTACAGGTACTCGTTGTAGCCGCCGACCCGCCAGGCCCGGAACCGGGTGGACAGGAAGATGGTGTTGACCCAGTCGGGCTCGTCGTCGCGCAGCACGGTCCGTACCAACTCGGCCGGGATGGCAAAGCCGTAGCGGAACCTTTCGTCGGGAATCGGCTCGCGCACCGTCCGTTTGGGAAAATCCAGCACGACCCGCTCTGCGCCGAGCACCAACTCGACCGGATAGCCGATGCCGTCGCAGACCTCGTTGCCGGCCAGCATGATCGGCTCGAACTTCGCGCGCAGCGGCTCCAGCAGCGAGTCGCCGGCCGCGGGTGCCCAGCGTGCTTTCTCCGCCGCCAGCACCGGCGTCATCCGGGCGGCGTAGTCGGCGATGTAGTCCGCCTTGCCGGTGGTGAAAATTGCCTCAACCTGTTCGGTGGGCAGCGGGTGCTGATGCGAATCCAATTGTCTCCCAGTGAACTCGGCAGTCGAGCCAGGGATCATCAGCAGCGCGCGGTCGTGGCCGTTGCGGCACAGCTGGTCGATAAAGACCATCTGATCCGGAAAGATGTTGGCGGGGTCGCCGTGGTCGTCGTTGAGGTCACGCAGCGCGGGGTCGAGGAAGCACGGCGGTCCGGCCGACGGGATCACCCACGTCGCCCCGACCTGCGCGATGTATTGGCGAGACCGGTCCATCTGACGCTGCCGTTTCTGCATCCCGAACGACTGCTTGGCGCGCTCGGGCATGTCGTAGACCATCGGGTACCAGATCGCACCGGAGTACTGCAGCATGTGCACGTCGATGTGGCCGAACTCAGACGCCAACGCGTCCAGATCGACCGGCCGCGCGTCGTTCATGTTGAACGCGGTCGTGACGCCGTCGCTGACCACCAGCCCCGAGTCGCCGATCGGGCCGTCGGCGGGCGCGCGCAGTGCGATGACCATGATGTCCAACTCGCCCTTGGGGCCACCGATCCGGTGCTTCACCGAATCGGTGGTCTCGAAGAACCGGTGAAATCCCAGCGTCTGCAACGCGTTTTTCAAATCCGGCACCGGGTAGTCCGGCAACAGCACGACCGCGTCCTTGTTGACGTGCTCGGTCAGCAGTTGTGCGTCGAAGTGGTCCTTGTGCAGGTGCGAGACGTACAGGTAGTCGCAGTCACCGAGGGCGTGCCAATCCAGGCCGCGGTTGTCCGGGAACGGAAACCACGACGCGAAATAGGCCGGGTTGACCCACGGGTCGCACAGAATGCTGCCGGCCGCCGTATCGATCCGGAAGCCGGCGTGGCCGACGCTTGTGACCTGCACTGACACCCTTTGGTTGCGATCGTCTGACGTGTTGAGCTTAGCCGCAGACCGGGGAAATGCCGGATCCGCTAGAGCCGCGAAGCCCCGAACACTAGGCTTGAGCACCGTGGAACCGGTATACGGGACAGTGATCGCGCTGGTGCGGCTGACGTGGCGAGTGCAAGGGCTGCGTTTCACGGTCATCGGGCAGCAGAACATCCCTGCCACTGGCGGTGCCGTGATCGCGATCAACCACACCAGCTACTTCGACTTCACCCTCGCCGGGCTGCCCACGTTTCGCGCGCACCGCGAGCGCAAGGTCCGCTTCATGGCCAAGCAGGAAGTCTTCGACAACAAGATCACCGGCCCGATCATGCGGGGCTGCCGGCACATCCCGGTGGACCGGTCCAACGGCGCCGAGTCCTACCAGGCCGCCGTCGACCGGCTCAAGGCCGGTGAACTCGTCGGCGTCTACCCGGAAGCCACGATCAGCCGCAGCTTCGAAATCAAGGACTTCAAGTCGGGTGCCGCCCGGATGGCGATCGAGGCGGGCGTGCCGATCATCCCGCACATCGTCTGGGGCGCCCATCGGATCTGGACCAAAGACCACCCCAAGAAGCTGTTCCGGCCCAAGGTGCCGATCGTGATCGTGGTCGGCGAACCGGTCGCGCCGACGCTGCCGGCGGCCGAGCTGACCGCACTGTTGCACTCGCGGATGCAGCATCTGTTGGAGCAGGCGCAAGACAGCTACCCGGCGCACCCGGCCGGCGAGTGGTGGGTGCCGCACCGGCTCGGCGGTGGTGCGCCCACCCTGGCCGAGGCCGCCCAATCGGACGCCGAAGAAGCCACCCAGCGCGCGGCGGCGCGTGCCGCCCGTGAGGCGGGCCGCTCGGGGTAGCAGCCATGGAGCCGGTGTACCGCACGCTGGAGATCGCGGCCAAGGCCCTGGTCGCGGCGACCGGTACCGCCATCACCTATCAGCACCTCGAACACATCCCGCGCACCGGCGGAGCGGTCATCGCCGTCAACCACACCAGCTACGTCGACTGGGTGCCGGCCGCGTTGGCCGCCAACGCCCGCGGGCGGCGCGTCCGGTACATGATCAAGGCGGAGATGCAGCAGGTGAAGGTCGTCGACTTTTTGATCAAACACACCAAGACCATCCCGGTCGACCGCGGGTCGGGATCGGCTGCCTACGCCGCCGCGGTTCGGCTGCTGCAAGACGGTGAGGTGGTGGGCCTGATGCCGGAAGCAACCATCAGCCGCAGCTTCGAACTCAAAGAGTTCAAGACCGGCGCCGCCCGGATGGCCGTGCAGGCAGGGGTGCCGACGGTGCCGCTGATCGTCTGGGGTGCCCAGCGCATCTGGCCCAAGGACCACCCGCGCGACCTCGGCCGGCGCAAGATCCCGGTGATCGTGGCGGCCGGCCCACCGTTGCCGCCGTCCGGTGATGTCGAGCATCTGGACGCCGCGTTGCGCGAGCGGATGACGTCGCTGCTGTACCGCGTTCAAGAGCAGTATCCGCACCCCGAGGGCGCTTTCTGGGTGCCGCGACGGTTGGGCGGCAGCGCACCTTCGGTGGCGGAGGCAAAAGTTATTGAGGAGACTGAGAAGGCCGAGCGCGCACGAAACCAGGCGGGGCGCGGTGGATAGAAGGAGCAACCGACATGCCAGAGCCCTTTTATCGGTTTGGCGAGTGGGTCGTGCCGCCCGTGGTGGCGATGAACGGGACGAAGTTCACC
>NZ_JBYCLD010000281.1:0-5602 GCF_057473725.1 Mycobacterium sp. TH-M11
ACACGACTTGTCCGCCTCCCAGAGCTGGTCTGCGAGTTCGGCAATCAGGGCTAGGTTGGCCACATGCTCACCTTGCGCCGACCCAGAACCCTTACAACCAAATGTTCCTCATAGCGGAATCCGGGCGGCGATCACACCGATGGCACCGCGCGACCGCGTTATCCGGATGGCGGTATTTCTCGCAGTCCAGTCGGTCATCGTGTGCATCCACAACTCCGCGCTGCTGATCTCCATCAGCCGTCCTGCAATCCGTAGTGGTCGATGTGGGCGTCGAGGACGGGCCGCACTAATACGGGTATGCGCCAGCCACACCACAGCGCGGTCGAGCGCTGCGGACACGGCTTGTTCGATATCCGGGCCGATGCGGTCAAGCTCGACCGATTTCTGGACGGACACAATGCGTTCCGCTGCCGAGGGATGTCGGCCGAAGGGGTTAATAATCGTCCTCGGCCGGCATTCCGCAAACAGCTCTCGTTCCGCATACCAGAACGGTGACGTGAGTTCAACATATGGTGCATAGCCTGGAGTTCGTGGAGGTGGGGCTCGGCCGCGACGCCCAGTGGGTGCGTCAGGCGACGACGTGTTCCGTCGATTCGATCCGCCGCGCATACGTCAGCGAGGTGCGATCACTTCCGCCCGCCCGTCCGCGTCTGCTACTGATCTCGGGCGGGCCCTTTGAAGTCGCCGCGGCCGGGCTGCGCAATCTGCACATTCTCGCGGCCCAGCTGGCGAGCTGCTGCGCCGAAACCATCGAAATCAGCGGCTCGACATCGCCGCTGTCGTGGACACTCCGGTTTTCCGATGCAAGTGTGCTAACCGCGCTTAAGGCGCTCGACGAGTCGACTGAGCCAGCCGTCAGTTGTGTCCGGCGAGTGCTTGGGATCTTCGCCACGCTGTACTACGTCGTGCTGCAGCAGGGCGCGACGCTGGACTACCACTGGGCCGGACACCTCGGCGCCGGGTTGGCAAACCGTCACGCGACCGTCCTTCGTGCCCACGGTCAGGTGCCAGCATGACGAGCACAACGGAGCGCGCCTCGGACCGGATGTCCTCGGCGCAGAACACGGCGCGCGTGCTCATGGCGTTCAGCCATCGCCCTGGTCCACGGGGAGTGACCGAACTCAGTCGCGAGTTCGGTCTCGGCAAGAGCACCGTGCACCGGATTCTCACCGCGCTCGTCGCCGAGCGTCTGTTGGAGCACGATCCGATAACCCGGACGTATCACCTCTCCTTGACCTCAATCGACCTTGCCATGGCCGCAACCGCGCCCCTCCAACTGCATGAGGCGGTCGTCCCGGACCTGGTGCACCTCCATCAGCGGGTCGATCAGACCGTGCACTTAGGCGTGCTGGCGGGCAACGAGGTGGTGTATCTCGAACAATTCGTGAACCGCAACGGTCGTTATCCGGTGACGGCAGACGAAACTCGGCTGTCCGTGCATTACTCCAGTTGCGGCAAAGCAATCATGGCGTACCTGCCCGACACCACACTGGGCGCTTTATTGGCGGCGCATCGCTTCGATGCCCGTACACCGCATACGATTGTTGATCCGACTCAATTTCGCTGCGAACTGCGCATGGTTCGGGCGCGAGGGTGGTCACGCACTGTGAACGAACACGAGGTCGGTGTCGCATCGATCGGCGCTCCCGTGCGCGGTCCATGCGGACAAGTCGTGGCGGCCGTCGGCATCGTGTGGCGGCGACCACGTGGCCGAGAAGAAGATTTGCAGTCGTATGTCAAACCGCTGCTGGTGACCGCCGCGGCGATTTCGCAGAACATCAAAGAGGTAAGGCGTTCTGCCGGGCCGGGGACATCGCGAGTGTCGACACTTCTGAGCTAGGAACGCTCACGCCGAAGGTGGAGTTACGAATTGGATCCCGTACGTTCCATGAAGTGCTGGGAATAGGTGTATGAGTGCGGATCTCGACGACCGGCGCCGGCCTGTAGACGGCGGCCTCAAGTCGGTACTCACCGCGCTCGACTTGCTCGACAGTTTCCGGACCGCCGATCAGCTCGACGTGACCGAGCTGGCTAAGCGGCTGAAGATCAGCAAAAGTTCCGCGCATCGGCTGCTGACCAGTCTGTGCGACCGCGGGTTCGCTCTGCGTGACCCGAAAACCGGCCGCTATCAACTTGGCCTCCACCTACATGAACTGGGCCAACTCACGATCAGTCGTTTACCGATCAGGCTGCGGGCAATGCCGATACTGGAAGATTTGCGTCACCGGACCGGGTTTCACCATCCATCTCGCGGTGGCAGACAATGCGAATGTTATCTACATCGAGCGCATGCATGGTCCGAGACGATTCCAGACAATGGCCGGCATCAGCTGTTGCATGGACATTCCTTCGCCGGACCGGCCGCCGCCGAAACCTGGTGTCGCGACCACCCGACCGGTTACGTCCGTTCGCTGGCCGAAGCGTTCGACGTCACCCAAGTGCGCTTGCATGAGGTCGGTTGGGCGAGCGCGGGGGCCGGCTGGTGACGAGCGTCGGCCCGCTCCGCGTGCAGTTACTGTCGATACCCGACTGCCCGCTTGTGGAGCAGGTCCGGGCCGCCCTGGACCGCGCGCTGGCCTTTACTGCAGGGACCGCCGCAGTCGAGGAACTGGTCGGCGCCTACCCATCACCAACCGTCCTGATCGACGGCCGCGGCGTCGTGACCGGCGCGCCACCAATATTGGGGGCGCGCTGCCGGCTCGACCTGCCCACCACCCCACAAATCGTCGCCGCACTCGAAAGAAGGGCATAGTGGGCGAACCCTTAAGGCGTCATACGAGGCTTACAGGACCTGCCCAGCCAAGTCGTAACCGCGCACAACACGCCGTACGTGTCGGCGGCGATGGCTCACATCGTCGCCAACCGCCACCGCGGTCGCCGGATACCCGCGGAGGTTGCACTGGTCAGGTCGGTGCAACGCAAAAACTCGAGCACCGCGCGAATAACCAGCCCGCCGAGGCGAAACCACCATCCATAGTTCCAGTACAGATTATTCGTCCACGCGTGCACTGATGTCGCGCCGATAATTCCGACGAACGCAAGAACAGCGGTGCCAATACGACACAGCATCGCCACCAATCCGCCGGTGAGGCCGATGCGCCCGGCCGCCGATCAGTGGTTCCCCCACGACGCACCGCTCGATTCCGCGCAAGATCGGTTCCGGTGAAGACCGTGAGCAGGACATCCCGCAAGAAGTTACTCGGAACTTTGACCTAAACCGACACCGTCATCTGAGCCTTATTTGGGCGGCCAGGCCGGCGGGCGCCCGTCAGTTAGATAGGGCATTTATTCATCTGATAAAAATGCCCAGTTAGTTTGTGTGGGTAACTGCGGTTGTCGTCCTAACTGAATACTGACCACTGCGCGGTCAGCTGGTCAGTTACGGCTTGCCGTCGACACGGATCTCCATCTACCGCACCGCGGGCTCCGCATGTACGCTGCGCGCACCACCGTCGACGAATTAGACGCGGCTGCGGCGGGATCACAGCATCACCCGGGCCTGTGCTTCGCGAACCTTTTTGAGCGCTTGAGTTTTCGAGTTGATATTCGCCATGGCCGAACCATACGGCGTGGTCAACCCGCGTCTCTACCATCGCCCACAACATCTCCGCGTCCACATTTGTCCACATCTCCCGTTTCCCAGTCCCCCACTGCACCAACACAACCCGCTCCCCACCGCCGCCGCGACACACCAGCGCCCAGTCCCACCAACCGTTTTCGAGCAGCCCAGACACCACACACCTTTTGCATTAAGGTCACGAATCGGTAACTGCTTTTCGTCCGTACGAAATCGCGGTAGCGTGTCATCGTGTCCGATCAGCCTGTCTGCCCGCGCTGCCATGGGCAGCTGCCGGCGGCTGTCGGTAGGGGGCGTCCACGTTTGTGGTGCTCGCAAACGTGTCGCCGGGCGGCCTACGAGGAGCGTCGAGCCGCTCGCTCTGGAGCGATCGGGCTGCGCGTCGAGCGTGTTGTGCAGCGGGTCGAAAAGCCGTTGTGGTGCGTCGAGTATCGCGACCGCATCGTTGAAGTAATCCCGCCAGAACCAGACCCGACCCAGGCGGCCGCGATCGTCCTTACCTCGCCGCGTGCTTGCCGCGTTGTGCTCGACGGTCTCGCCGACGCCGCAACCCTCGGCACTCTGCATCGCGGCGAACACGACGCCACCGTGCGGGCTGCCGCGGGCCTTTTGACTGCACTTCGGGCTGCCCGGTTGCTGACCTAACCAGCGGGGCGCTGCGCCCCGCCCGCGGCGCTGCGCACGACGCCACACGGGCGACGCCGCGCCGGAGCGCGCTTCCGTAACCGCTGCGCTCGCGGTGCGCGCTGAACCAGCCGGCGCGCTTGATCGCGGTTCGCCGACGCGGCAGCGGCGTCGGCGCGGCGGGCAAAGCGGCCCACGTCAAACCCTCAAAGACTGTCAGCAGTCACACCAACACGCATGCACGTGTGTGCCTGTTGCATAGCTGGTTCGGTGACCTGGTGAAGCCCGCAACGCAAGCCCTCGAGCGAGGTTGCCGAGGGGCTTAGCCGCGGCGAGACGACCGCCGCAACCATCGGCCGAAGCGGTGCTCACAGGACGCCCAACGCCTGCCCGGAGTCAACGCGGTTGATGGCCCCGTGATGGCTCAAATCATGCGACGGGCAGCCGCTGGCAGACATGCGACACAGCTGGCGATGCAGCACCTCGCGTTAACGGCGCCTGACAAATCCCTTGCCGCGCTGGGCCGAAGGCGGAACGCAAGCACCGAGCCCGCGGAAATGTCGGCTCCGGTTGAAACGTGAGCAGCTGCCGTATTGCGGATAATCGGTCAAGATTCAGGTGGCGTTGACACACCCCAGGCCACCCTCATAGAGCTCGGTGACTGGCACATCGGGAAGCACATCGCACAACACCGCTATCAGTGCGGATGTTCGGGCCTGCCGCGCCAGCTCGGCCTGGGTTTCAGCCCCAGGTAATTGCCAGTGCCGTCGGCCCCATTCGGTCACTGCGCGATCAGCCCAATCGTCGGCTAGCTCCGCCGCTCTGTAGGCAACCTGTTGGGCGGCTTCGTCGACGAACTCGCGGCGTTCCGTGTCATCCCAGCTCGCCGGCAGTCGCAAGTGCCGGTCCAACACCCGGGCAACCAACCCGGTAGGTACCAGATCGTCCATGCTGCCATTCTGCGCTAGTAGAACACCTTTTCGTCCGAACGCACACACTGAGCCGCGGTCAAGCGTGAAAACGTCGCGAAAACCAACGACCCGCAGCTGCAGGCGACATCCCACATCTGCCCTACCGCACAGAACAGCTGACTCTTAATCAGCGGATCTCGACCGCGAACCCCGCTGTGAGCCAATTGGCAGTAGTCGGTTACGACGGGCCTCCTGTCGTAGCTGGGCGACGAGCTTTTCTGGAATGCTCGCCGTGTTGCTCGTTGCGCCCGGTAAAGCGAACGTCGCGCAAGTTCATCGCGTTATCGTCCGAGTTGTAGTCGTCGACGGTGACTGGCAGCTGCGGGTGGATGGTGGCCAAGATGCGCGCTAAACCGGCACCGGCGGCTGCCGCGGACCGGATTGGGTCCGCGGGCAATCATCGACCGCAGCACCCCCGCAGCGCTGGCCA
>NZ_JBYCLD010000282.1:0-2483 GCF_057473725.1 Mycobacterium sp. TH-M11
CCAGGCCAGGACGATCGGCAGCGCCAGTCGATGGATCATCCGCGGCAGAAACGGCGGGATCAGCGGTTGGTCGACGGGCGGCTTGGCCTCGGTGGTCTGGCTCATGCGGACTTGTCCAGGCAGTACACGAAGGCGTTCACCGTTTCGTTGGGGGGCGAATGATCGAAACCTTTGATGACGTCACCCCGCCCGTCGTGTTGGTTCACGACGAATTGGCAGGCGATCCAGCTACCGTCTCCTTGCGCCACCAGGTTCGCCGGGATGCCGGGCTTGGTCGAACTCAACACCTTGCTCCAGGGCAAGGGAACGTCGAGGGCTTGCTGTGGGTGGGAATTTTCGTCGAGGTAGTTGATGGTCGCGGTGCTGCCCGGTGAGCCCCAGACCTCGAGGGTGATCGTCTTGGCGTTGAACGAGTCGAGGACCTCGCCCGACGTGCCGCCACCGAACGAGCCGCTGTTGACGCCGAAGACGCGGTGCAACCGGTACACGACGAAGCCTGAGACCGCGATCACCGCGGTGATGACCAGCACTATCCAGAATCGGCTGAGCAGCCCCTTCTTCTTGGCCGGTGAGCGGGTGTCCTGGTTACCCTCGCTGCCGGCCGATCCCTGAGTCTTCAGTGGCTCGGTCCTTGCCTCAGTCGTCGTCATGGGCGCTTCGATTCCTTAACCGGGGAGAAGGCTGCTCAGTTAATTAGCCTGTGTGTAACCTTAGCTACTCTAATCTGAATACGCGACCAGAAAGAAACTGGGCGCACCGGTTGTTCAAGACGGTAACGCGAGCGCGGGCAGGTGGCTCGGATGGCCGAAAGGGAGTGCAGACGATGAGTCGACGCGGACGCGACGAGGGTAGGATGTCGCGCATGAAGCTCACCGGTGTTGCGGCCGCAGCCATTGCGGCGGCGATCAGCGTGGCGGCGCCGGCTTATGCCGACCCGGACACCGACTTCGACAACCAGATCGGCCGCTACGGCATCTACGGGCCGCATGACTACAACCCCTACATCGCCAAGATCGCGTGTCACCGACTCGCGGCGGGGGTTGACCCGAACGCAGCGGCGTCTGCGGTGTTCCTCTCCCGTAACCTTCCCCGTGGTACGACTCAGGTTCAGACCTACCAGTTCCTTGGGAGCGCGATCGCGCAGTACTGCCCGGACCTGCAGGGCAAGTTGCAAAACATCCCTGGCACTTAAACCGCTGAGGCTGCGCTGATCCCGGCGACCCGCGGCTTTGCCGGGGTTGCGATCACCGCGCGACGAACCCGCGCGGCAGCGTCAGCGGCAGATCGGCATAAGTCGCGATTCCCGGCGCTGCGGCGACGACTGCGGGAATCGCGTTGATGGCGGGCACCGCCGTCATGATGTGCCCGAGATCCATGAACTCCTCCATCGTGGTGGCCTCGAAGTACGGTGGCGGCAGGAAGCCGATCTTGGTGGTCACCGTGGGCTGGCCGTCGACCTGAATGACCCAGCCGTCGCCGTCGATCTTCCAATCCGGTTGCAGCGTCTGGCCTTTGCGCCACCGCACGTTGAGATCGATAACGGTCTTGCCGTCGAGAATTCCCTGCCAACTGATGTAGACGCCTGCGACGCAACCCGCTGGGATGGTCCACGACGTCATCTCTAGGGGGGCGGTGGTTTGGGCGAATTCGGCGTCACACCGGATATCGTCGAGTTCGATCCCAAGTGCGTCGCCGACCAGTGCGACGGCCTCACCGAAGATCGCCGTGCCCTTGGCGGCCATCGCCTGCAGCTCTGGGTGGTCGATCGGCTGACCGAAGCCGACCGGCTTCTCGGTCTCGGGCGAGTCGTAGAACGTGGTGTCGGCGGCTTCGTTGACCGTCACCTTGTCGACCCGGTTGCACACCATTGCCGAGACGATGGCCAGCAGTTCGGCGAAGCCAGGGCTGACGCCGGAGCCGAAGAGTGTCGAACCGCCTTTTTCGCAGGCCTCGACGAGCCGGTCGCGGCCTGCGCCGAGGTTCTTCCCGGTGATGAACGACGCGGTGGTCACGACGTTGACGCCGGCGGACAGGATGCGGACCAATTCGTCGACGTTGATCCACATCGGGTTGTAGACGACGCAATCCGGCTTGCATGCCAGCAGAGCGTCGACGTCGTTGGTGGCGGTGACCCCCAGCGGCGCGATGCCGACCAGCTCGCCGGCATCACGTCCGGTTTTCTCCGGCGACCACGCGAAGCAGCCGACCAGCTCGAGCAGCGGGTTGTCCGCAATCGATCTGAGGGAGCTCTTGCCGACGTTTCCGGTGTTCCACTGGACTATGCGATAGGTGTTGGGCACTTGCTCAGCATAGGGAACCGCCGAACTGCCGGAACCGAGAATTCAGCGAATCGACCGGCTCACTCGTCGACGGCGACGCCGCGGCGCGAACGCCGACGACGGTGCGACACCTTGCCGGACGGCCGCCGGTTGCGCAGTCCGCCGGTCTCGGCCGCGACGGTGTCGTCTGACTCTTCGATGGCA
>NZ_JBYCLD010000283.1:0-2686 GCF_057473725.1 Mycobacterium sp. TH-M11
TGCAGACCGTCGAGTTCGCTGCCGGGCGCGACGCTCATCGCGCCGACGACGAACGAGTGCTGACCGACCGAGAATGTGTCGAGCACGTCCAAGCCGATCGCCGCGCCGATGAACCAGGGCGCAGCCAGCTCAACGGTGGAGCGGGCGTTGACGAAGCCGAACCGCTTCGCCAGAGCGAAGCCCAACGCCCTGTCGAAAACCCGCAGCACCAGCGGCACTTCGGGCCAGCGGTGCAAAGGGGCCAGGCGTCGGCCGAGCTTCCTGGCCAACACCATTCCGGTCTCGATGTTGGTCATGTCGTCACCGGTGAGCACGGTGATCGCGCGGGCGCGCTCCACGTGGGCAGCTTCCAGCGTCGTATGCAGCGTCGCGTCCCCGAATACCACGGGGACGTCGAGGGCACGCGCATCGGCCAGGAACTTGTTCTCCTCGTCGATCTCGATCACCGCCACCTCATATCCTGCGGTTACCAGATCGCGGACCACGCGGATTCCCAGCGCACTCAGTCCCACCACGACAATGTGATTACGCAAACGGCCGATGCGCGGGTGCGTTGCCGCGGCGATGAACCGCTGCGACAACAGGACGTCGCCAATGAACGCCACCAGCAAGGCGATGGTTGTCACGCCGCCGAACATCAGCATCGCGGCGAACAGGCGCAGCCAGGTGGGTTGATTCACGAAACTGAAATCGCCGTAACCGGTCGTGGTGATCGTCTCGATGGTGAAGTACATCGCATCGACCCAGCCCATCCGTGGGCTCTCGTGGCCGAAATGCAGCACCAGGGTGGAGACGACCGTCAGTGCCAACACCACAGCCACCACCGGATAGAACGCCGGGTTGACATCGTTGACGAAAGCGCTTCCGGTAGCCATGATTCGGCGCAACCACGGCTGGCCGGGGCGCTGCCGGGTGGGGCGCGGAACGCTCACGCCCACGGCGGCCACTGCCTCGTCGGTACCGATCATCATGGCCCAGTCGCCCTCGTCAACACGCATATCTCGACGCGGACATATTTCGAGTTCACCTGGGGCGGAGGAGTTCTCACCGCGAATGACCGCAACCGGAGACAGACCGCCGAACAGCTCTCGCAGAGAGGCACTTCGAGGCGCCGAGCTGCCGGAGACCACAAAGTGTGCGCCCGCCGCCTCGAAGGTGTGCAGCCCGTGGGCCAGGCAGGCCTCCACGATGGCCGGCGCGGCCAGTTCGGCGACGTTTAAGATCGCGCCCGGCCCGTTCACGTCGGTCAACGATTCACCCAGCACGTCGTTGGTCACCCGTGCCACCACGCGCACATCGGGATCGATATTGCGCGCCACCAAGGCGAGCTCGAGATTGATCGAGTCATCGTCGGCTCCACACACCACGGCCAGCGCCTGGCCGATCCCCGCTTCCTCCAGATCGACCTCGGTGTCGGCGACCTGGGTATCGTCAAGCCTTACCACGATCACACCCGCGTTTTTCAGTTCCGCGATGATCGTCTCGGTCAACGCATCGTCGCCGCTGACGATGATGTGCGGGGTATCCGCCGACTCGGCGCCGCGGGCGGTCCGTGCCGGGTCGGTCACGCCGCACCCTCCGCCGCTGAACCGTCGCCGGGGCGCCGCAGCATCCCCGAGGCGATCGCCGCCGCCAGCATCCACACCGCCGCGTACCCGAACGCCACCATCGGCGAGGCAAACGTGTACAGGAATCCGGCGACCACCGTCGCAGCCACGTCTCCAGTGGCCTGCACGATGCCCAGAACTCCGAAGCCGCTACCGCGCAACCTGTCTGGCAGCAGCCGCGCCACGACTGCCGACTCGGTGGGTTCGGCCAACCCGATACCTGCCCCGGCTGCCGCGAACGCCAGCACCACCACCGGCAGGGTGTGCGCACCCACCGCGAAGACGCCGTAGGCGATGACATAAGCAGCCGCACCCGAGGCGAACACCAAGCGCGGGCCCGCTCGGTCGTACCACCGGCCCGCGGCCAGCGATGCCACTGCCGCGATCGCATTGTGGCCGGCGTAGATCAGGACCGCGATCGAGGTCGCAGCAGTCACCGATCGCTGCGAGGACGTCATCAGCTGTGTGGCGCGCAAGATCAGCAGCGTGGTGGCCAAATTGCCGAATTCGAACAGCGCCACCGGCGCAAGCGCGCGGAGCATCCCCGCGTCGCGCAATGCGCGCAACTCAAGCCCGCGTGATGCGGACCCGCCAAGCACCCGCGCGCGACGTCGGGCTTCCCGCGCGGCCACCATGATGGCCAAGGCCGCGAACAAGCCCGGTACCGCCGCCAAGTACAGCGTCGTGCGCACCCCGACCCAACTCAGAAGTCCCGCGGCCAGCAATGGCCCCGCCACCGCACCGAGGTTGTCGCCGGCGCGTTCGAGCCCGAACGCTCTGCCGTGCGCAGCCTTTGGACTCATCGATGCCAGCAGCGCATCGCGGGCCGGCGACCGAAGGCCGCGAGACAACCACGCAATCGCGCGCAACACGCCGACCTGCCACACCGTGACCGCCGCGCCGATCGCGCCGGTCGCCACCGCAGTCCCCAGATAACCGCCGGACGCCACCTTGGCCCGCCGGTGCGGGTCATTGGCCAACGGTCCACCGATCAGTTTCATCAGGCCGATCAACGCATCGCTTATGCCATCGATCACGCCCAGCACCGCCGCGGAGGCGCCCAGCGCTCCGGTCAGAAA
>NZ_JBYCLD010000284.1:0-15333 GCF_057473725.1 Mycobacterium sp. TH-M11
GCCATTGCGCCCAGTAATCGCGGGTTCCCCACTCGGCGGCGATCTCAATCCATCGCGTCGTGTGCCCGTGCAGCCGCCAGCCAGTTTCGGTTCGGTCGAAGGCTTCCAGGAAGTACCGGCCGGCGATCTCACCAAACTCCGCGAATACCTTTTGCGCCGAATCAAATTCGACAGGCAAGCTATGCAGCCACGGTTCCCACGGACCGGTCGTGCGGCCGCGGAAATCCGGCGCCATGTCCTCGACCACCAGCGCGGAGACAAGTTCCGGCCGCTCGGCGGCCAGACACCAGGAGTGCAGACCGCCCATCGAGTGCCCGATCAGCCGTACCGCGGTGCCCAGCACAGCTAACGCGTCAGCGAGGTCCGCCACGAAACGTTCGGTGCTTATCGGATACGGATCGTCGACGTCGCGGCCTCGGTGCCAGGGTGCGTCGTAGGTGTAGACGGTGCCGAGCCGAGTCAGCCACGACAGTTGCCGCGACCAGGTGCTGCCACGGCCCATCAGGCCGTGCACCAGCACCACCGGCTGACCGTGCCCACCACGATGGGTCAGCAGATCAGCGGCCATTCGTCCATCTTTGCGCGCTTTACCCCGGCCGTGGGCGGCACGGTAACCTTGCGCAATGCCAGTGGTGAAGATCAACGCAATCGAGGTACCCGCCGAGGCAGGTCCCGAGCTGGAGAAACGGTTCGCCCACCGCGCGCACGCAGTCGAGAACTCGCCGGGTTTCCTGGGCTTTCAGCTGCTCCGCCCCGTCAAGGGCGAAGACCGGTACTTCGTGGTGACACAGTGGGAATCCGAAGAAGCCTTTCAGGCGTGGGCGACCGGTCCCGCGATCGAGGCTCACGCCGGCCAGCGGGCCAACCCCGTAGCCACCGGTGCGTCACTGCTGGAATTCGAGGTTGTGTTAGACGTTGCCGGATCTGGCCAGTAAGCCCCGTCGGCGCCGGATCGCGGCACTGCTGGCCGCCATCGCGCTCGTCGCCGCTTCAACCCCGGGTTGCGCTCCGCCGCGACCACCATCGGCGAACGCGACCGGCGTCGGCCGCAACATCGACATGCGCACACCGGCTGGACTGCGCGCGCAACAGACGCTGGACATGCTGAACTCTGACTGGCCGATCGGCCCGGTCGGGGTCGGCACCATGGCGGCCCCCAAGATCGCCGGCCAGATCCAGTCCATGATGGAGAAGCTGTGGTGGGACCGGCCGTTCACGCTGCACGGAGTCGACATCAAAGCAGGTGCGGCAACCCTGGAGCTGACCACGTCTTACGGCGCGCAGCAGGAGATTCGGATACACACCGATGACGACTCCATGGTGGACGGGTTCGACCTCACCACTTTGCCGCCGAAGATCTCGTCGTGGAGCGACGTCGACGCGGTGCTGCGCAAAACCGAGGCCCGCTATTCGTGGCAGGCCACCAAAGTCGTTGACGGCCGGTGCGATCGGGTGGCCGGCACCAATACCGACCTGTCATTGCCGTTGGCCTCGATCTTCAAGCTGTACGTGCTCGAGGCCGTCTCCGATGCGATCAAGGCCGGAACAGTGTCCTGGGAAGATCAGTTGACGGTCACCGAGAAGGGCAAAGCTGTCGGTTCGAGCATGGATCTTCCTGTGGGAGAACAGATCTCGGTGCGCACCGCGGCTGAGAAAATGATTGCGACCAGCGACAACATGGCGACCGACATGCTGATCGAGAAGGTCGGGCCGCAGGCTGTGGACCGGGCTCTGGTCAACACCGGCCATCACGATCCGGCCGCGATGACGCCGTTCCCGACGATGTACGAGCTGTTCACGGTCGCCTGGGGCCGCCCAGACCTTCGCGAGCAGTGGAAGCAGGCCACTCCCGAAGCCCGCGCCGAGATGCTTCACCGCGCCGATGCAAGCACTTACCAACCCGATCCGTTCCGCGCACACGTGCCGGCGTCACAGTCCGGCGCGGAGTGGTACGGCACCGCCGAAGACATCTGCCGGGTGCACGTCGCGCTGCAGGCGGGCGCCGTGGGCCCGGCCGAACCGGTCAAGAAGATCCTCGACGTCGCCACCGGGGTGAACCTCGATCGCAACGACTGGCCCTACATTGCCGCGAAAGCCGGTGGCCTGCCGGGTGATCTGACCTTCAGTTGGTACGCCGTCGACAAAGCCCGTCAGCCGTGGGTAGTGAGCTTCCAGTTGAACTGGCCGCGCGACCACGGACCGGCGATTACCGGCTGGATGCTGCAGGTCGCCAAGCAGGTGTTCGCCTTGCTGCTCAAGTACCGCTGACAGGCGGGCCTACGACTGGGCCTTTATGCAGCCGGCGCGAAAGATCCTCTACAACCTGACCGTATCCGGGTTGGTGACAAGTCAGGAAACCACCTCCTGATGCGGGTGTTTTCGGGTCACGTGCGCGCCACGTGCATCGAGTGTGCATCCTGGGCTTCGAGTGTGCATCGTGGGCGGGAAAATCGCGAAACTGCCGCCCCTGGCGCACACTCGAAGCCGTCAGTGCACACTCGACGCCAGCAGGGCAGACAGCCGAAAAGACCGGTCAGCGCGTTGCGCGCCGGCCGGTCTTTTCGACATGAACTACTGCGTCGTCGTCGTTCCGGTGACAACGGCGGCATGCGCGGCGGAACTCGCCAGATCCGGCTCGGCAGGCTTGTGGACTCCGTGGAAGGTGAACACCGCATCCTCGCCGGATCCTTCGCCGTCCCAGTTGTCGACGTCGACGGTGACAATCTGACCCGGGCCGACCTCGTCGAAGAGGATCTTTTCGGACAGCTGGTCCTCGATCTCCCGCTGAATCGTCCGGCGCAGCGGGCGAGCGCCCAGCACCGGGTCGAAGCCGCGCTTGGCCAGCAACGCCTTGGCCTTGTCGGTGAGCTCCATGGACATGTCCTTGGCCTTGAGCTGCTTGCCCACCCGCGCGATCATCAAATCGACCATCTCGATGATCTCTTCCTTGGTCAGCTGGTGGAAGACGATGATGTCGTCGATACGGTTGAGGAACTCCGGGCGGAAGTGTTTCTTCAGCTCGTCGTTGACCTTCTGCTTCATCCGCTCGTAGTTGTTCTCGCCGCCGCCCTGGGTGAAGCCGAGACCGACCGCCTTGCTGATGTCGGAGGTGCCCAGGTTCGAGGTGAAGATCAACACGGTGTTCTTGAAGTCGACCGTGCGACCCTGCCCGTCGGTGAGCCGACCGTCCTCGAGCACCTGCAACAGGCTGTTGTAGATCTCTTGGTGCGCCTTCTCGATCTCGTCGAACAGCACCACCGAGAACGGCTTGCGCCGCACCTTTTCGGTGAGCTGGCCGCCCTCTTCGTAGCCGACGTATCCCGGCGGGGCACCGAACAACCGCGACGCGGTGAATCGGTCGTGGAATTCACCCATGTCGATCTGGATGAGCGCGTCGTCGTCGCCGAACAGGAAGTTGGCCAGCGCCTTGGACAGCTCGGTCTTACCAACACCGGAGGGGCCGGCGAAGATGAACGAGCCGGACGGGCGCTTGGGATCCTTCAGCCCGGCGCGGGTACGACGGATCGCCTTCGAAACAGCCTTGACCGCGTCCTCCTGGCCGATGATCCGCTTGTGCAGCTCGTCCTCCATCCGCAGCAACCGGGTGGTCTCGGCCTCGGTCAGCTTGAACACCGGGATACCGGTCCAGTTCCCGAGCACCTCGGCAATCTCGTTTTCATCGACTTCGGCGACAACATCGAGATCGCCTGAGCGCCACTGCTTTTCACGCTCAGCGCGCTGGGCAACCAACTGCTTTTCCCGATCGCGCAGGCTGGCCGCCTTCTCGAAGTCCTGGGCGTCGATCGCGGACTCCTTCTCCCGGCGCGCGTCGGCGATCTTCTCATCGAACTCGCGCAGGTCTGGCGGGGCGGTCATCCGGCGGATCCGCATCCGGGCACCGGCCTCGTCGATCAGGTCGATGGCCTTGTCCGGCAAGAACCTGTCGTTGATATAGCGATCGGCCAGCGTAGCGGCAGCGGTCACCGCGCCGTCGGTGATCGACACCCGGTGGTGCGCCTCGTAGCGGTCGCGCAGACCCTTGAGGATCTCGATGGTGTGCTCCACCGTGGGCTCGCCGACCTGCACCGGCTGGAACCGACGCTCCAGGGCGGCGTCTTTCTCGATGTACTTGCGGTACTCGTCGAGCGTCGTCGCACCGATGGTCTGCAGCTCACCGCGCGCCAGCTTCGGCTTGAGGATCGACGCCGCGTCGATGGCACCCTCGGCCGCCCCGGCACCGACCAGCGTGTGCAGCTCGTCGATGAACAAAATGATGTCGCCGCGGGTGTTGATCTCCTTGAGCACCTTCTTCAGGCGTTCCTCGAAGTCACCGCGGTAACGGCTGCCCGCCACCAGCGAACCCAGGTCCAGGGTGTAGAGCTGCTTGTCCTTCAGCGTCTCGGGGACCTCCCCGTGCACGATCGCCTGCGCGAGGCCTTCGACCACCGCGGTCTTGCCTACGCCGGGCTCACCGATCAGCACCGGGTTGTTCTTGGTGCGCCGGGACAGCACCTGCATGACCCGCTCGATTTCCTTCTCGCGGCCGATCACCGGGTCGAGCTTGCCCTCCATGGCCGCCGCCGTCAGGTTGCGGCCGAACTGGTCCAGAACCAACGACGTCGACGGGCTACCGGACTCGCCGCCGCGGCCACCGGTGCCGGCTTCCGCGGTCTCCTTGCCCTGGTAGCCGCTGAGCAGCTGGATGACCTGCTGGCGCACCCGGGTCAGCTCGGCGCCGAGCTTGACCAGCACCTGGGCCGCCACGCCTTCGCCCTCACGGATCAGCCCGAGCAGAATGTGCTCGGTGCCGATGTAGTTGTGGCCGAGTTGGAGCGCCTCACGCAGGCTCAGCTCCAGGACCTTCTTGGCGCGCGGCGTGAACGGGATGTGCCCCGACGGGGCCTGCTGGCCTTGGCCGATGATCTCCTCGACCTGGCTGCGGACACCCTCGAGCGAGATACCCAGCGATTCCAGCGACTTGGCCGCTACGCCTTCGCCCTCGTGAATGAGGCCCAGCAGAATGTGCTCGGTGCCAATGTAGTTGTGGTTCAGCATCCGGGCCTCTTCTTGCGCCAGGACGACCACTCTGCGGGCACGGTCGGTAAAACGTTCGAACATTGGCGGTTACCTGCTCTTCCTCACCATCGGTACTTCGTCTTTGTCGGCTTCTGCGCCGACACCGCGTACCTGCCGTCCACTGTAGTGGTCGACCGGCCGGGCTTCCTACCTTGCTGTCGCCAAGCCACTTGGGAGTTCCCGGCTGCAACGCAGTTACAACGAAGCAACGCGGGAAACCAGTGAATCGTTTCCCGCGTTGAGTAAAGGTCGCTTCGCCAACAGCGAAAAAGCGCCCGACCGCGCCCCGATCAGGTCGCCGCGTGAAAGGCGTCGATGACCTCGGCCGGGATACGACCGCGGGTCGACACGTTGTGTCCATTACGCCGAGCCCAGTCACGGATTGCCGCGCTCTGCTCGCGATCGATGGCGCCGCGACCCCGACCGTTGCTCGAGCGACCGCGCCGACGGCCTCCCACCCGCCGAGAGGCTTCCACCCACTGCCGCAGGTCGTTACGAAGTTTCGTCGCGTTCTTGGCCGAAAGGTCAATCTCGTAGGTCACGCCGTCGAGCCCGAATTCGACGGTTTCATCGGCAGCACCTTCGCCGTCGAAATCGTCCACAAGGGTGACGGTCACTTTCTTCGCCATTGGCTGAGCCTCACGCTTTCTTCTCAGACACTTGCCATACACGACAGGTGTTCGAACCGCCTCCGTCGGATAATCTGCCATATCCTGACGAGTAATTCAATACAACGCCACAGAACTGCTCAGTTACTATGCGGACGCACAATAGGAAACAATACCGTCTCTCTAATTGACAGCCCGGTCAAGGCCATCAGCAGACGGTCGATCCCCATTCCGGTTCCGGTGCAGGGCGGCATCGCGTGCTCCAGCGCAACAAGGAAATCCTCGTCAAGCATCATTGCCTCGTCGTCGCCGGCGGCCGCCGCCCGGGCTTGCGCAGCGAATCTCTCACGTTGCACCACCGGATCGATCAATTCTGAGTATCCTGTCGCCAGCTCGAATCCGCGGATATAAAGGTCCCATTTCTCCGTCACCCCGGCAATGCTGCGGTGTTGACGCGTCAATGGCGTTGTCTCGACCGGAAAATCCTTGACGAACGTGGGCGCTGTCAGCGTCGAGCCGACGGTGTGTTCCCAAAGTTCCTCGATCAGCTTGCCGTGCCCGTACCCCCGGTCAGCCGGAACCTCGACGTCAAGTGACACAGCGATTGCAAGCAAGCGATCGACATCGGTGTTTGGTGTGATCTCTTCGCCAAGAGCCGCTGATAGCGAGGGATACATTTCCACCGAGGCCCATTCTCCATCGATGTCATAGACGCTGCCGTCCGGCAGCGGGAGTTGCCGCGTACCGATCGCCTCGTCAGCCACCTGTTGAATAAGCTCGCGGGTTACGACGGCAGAATCTTCATACGTTCCATACGCTTGATAGGTCTCCAACATCGAAAATTCTGGCGAATGTGTGGAATCGGCGCCTTCGTTTCGGAACACCCGATTTAGTTCGAAGACCTTGTCGAAACCACCGACGACGCAGCGCTTCAGGAACAGCTCTGGCGCGATCCGCAGGTAGAGATCGATATCAAGCGCATTGGAGTGTGTGACGAACGGACGGGCCGCCGCGCCCCCAGCCAGCGTCTGCAACATCGGCGTCTCGACTTCCAAAAAGCCGCGCTGCTCGAGCGCGTTACGTAATGCGCGGATGACCGCAATTCGCTGGCGGGCGATCGTTCGTGCTTCCGGCCGCACAATCAGGTCGACATAGCGCTGCCGTACCCGAGACTCCTCACTCATCTCTTTGTGCGCCACCGGCAGCGGACGCAACGCCTTGGAGGCCATCTGCCAGCTATCGCCGAGCACGGAGAGTTCACCGCGTCGCGAGCTGATCACCTCACCGTGAACCGCGACGATGTCGCCGATGTCGACGTCGGCCTTCCATTGGTCGAGAGCTTGCTGCCCGACACTCGCGAGGCTGAGCATGACCTGCAGTTGGGTGCCGTCGCCTTCCTGGAGGCTGGCAAAGCACAGCTTGCCCGAGTTACGGGCGAACACCACCCGCCCGGCCACCCCGACGAGGTCGCCGGTGGTCGAATCGGCCGGCAGATCCGGATATGCGGCCCGAACCTGCGCCAGGGTGTGGGTTCGCGAGACGTTGACCGGGTAGGGATCGCGGCCCTCGGCCGCCAGCCGCTCACGCTTGTCCCGGCGTATCCGGAACTGCTCGGGGAGGTCCTGAGGGTCCTGATCGCCGTCGCTCACGACGTGCCAGCTTAAAGGAGGAACGCGCTGCCGGTGTTCGGCGGCGCTCAGCGTGCGGTCTTGAGCCGTCCGCGCTGGCTGTCGCGGTTGCGCTCGAAGACCAGCCGCAGCCCGTGCAGAGTCAGGTGCGGGTCGTAGTGGTCGACCGAGTGCAACTCGGCCAGCAGCAGCGGCGCCGTGTGACCCGTAGCTACAACGGTGACCTGATTGTCTGGCCCAGCGGAAAAACCGTCGACGTCGTTGCGGATCCGGCCGACCAGCCCGTCCACCAGACCTGCGAAGCCGAACACCGCACCGGCTTGCATGCATTCGACGGTGTTCTTGCCGATCACCGAACGCGGCCGGGCCAGCTCGACCCGCCGCAGCGCCGCCGAGCGGGCCGCGGCAGCATCGGAAGAAACCTGGATACCCGGCGCTATCGCGCCACCCAGAAATTCACCCTTGGCCGACACCACGTCGACACATATCGACGAGCCGAAGTCGATCACGATGGCGGCTGAGTTGTACTTCTGAAAAGCCGCGAGGCAATTGACAATTCGATCAGCACCGACTTCTTTGGGGTTATCGACCAGCAGCGGAATGCCGGTCCGAACCCCGGGCTCAATCAGCACATGCGGCACGGTCGGCCAATACTGTTCGAGCATCAGGCGGACCTCGTGCAGTACCGACGGTACGGTCGACAGCGCAGCTGCGCCGGTGAGCTGATCGGAGTCGTCACCGATCAGCCCGTCGATGGTCAGCGCGAGCTCATCAGCGGTGATCTCGGATTCGGTCCGAATCCTCCACTGGTGCACAACCTTTGCGTACTCCTTGGCGCCCGACAGCAATCCGATGACGGTGTGGGTGTTACGGACGTCGATGGCCAGCAGCACGGCGACTAGGTCTTCATCGCGGCGAGACCAGCTCGCCGGCATCAGCCGGCACGAACGCCGGGTCGTTGCCCAGGTCGACCACTTTGTTATCGGCGTCGACGAAAACGATGCTGGGTCGGTACGCGCGGGCCTCGGCGTCCTCCAGCTGGGCGTAAGCGATCAGGATCACCAGGTCACCGGGATGTACGAGATGCGCTGCCGCGCCGTTGATCCCGATCACGCCGCTGCCGCGCTGCCCGGTGATCGCATAGGTGACCAGCCGCGACCCATTGTCGATGTCGACAATGGTCACCTGTTCGCCCTCAAGCAGGTCGGCGGCCTCCATCAGGTCGGCGTCGATCGTCACCGAGCCGACGTAGTGCAGGTCAGCCTGCGTGACTGTGGCCCGGTGGATCTTCGACTTGAGCATTGTCCGTAACATCAATTCCTCCAATGTGATTCGAGGGTCTGATCGCCGCGCTTCTCCTCAGGCCGCTGCATGGCCCGCATCGTCGCAGGGCGGGATTCGACGGACACCGCGGGCACTCGCCCGTCGACGCCTACGGTGGTTCCGATTTCGACGGCAACGTTGTCGAGCAGTCTGGTCTTGCCCAGCCGGGCCGCGACCAGTAAGCGGCCAGGCCCGGTCACGGGAGCCGGCCCCAGCGCGTCGTCGCGCACTTCGAGGTAGTCAACGTCAATGGCGGGCACCTCGGCGAGCACCGAGCGGGCCGCCTCCAGCGCAGCGCCCGCGCCGCCCGGTGCGGCATGGGAGCCGGCCAACAGCGCGGCCGACAACAGGCCGGCCAGCTCGCGCTGCGGCGCGTCGAGGTAGCGGTTGCGTGACGACATCGCCAAGCCGTCGGTCTCGCGCACGATCGGCACGCCGACAACTTGAATGTCGATATTGAGATCGGCCACCATCTGCCGAATGAGCACCAGCTGCTGATAATCCTTCTCGCCGAAGAAGATCCGGTCGGGCGAGACGATCTGCATCAGCTTACAGACCACGGTCAGCACGCCCGCGAAATGAGTGGGCCGGGCAGCGCCCTCGAGCTGGTCTCCGAGCGGACCGGGGTAGACGGTGGTGCGCGGCCCGTCCGGATACATCGCCGAAGCGCCTGGGGTGAAGGCGATTTCAACCCCTTCACCGCGCAGCACATCCAGGTCCGCCTCCACGACCCGCGGGTAGGCGTCGAGATCCTCGCTCTCGCCGAATTGCAGTGGGTTCACAAAGATCGAGACCACGACCACCGAGCCGGGTACGCGTTTGGCGGCTCGCACCAGCGCGATGTGTCCGTCGTGCAGAGCACCCATGGTGGGCACCAACATCACTCGTCGGCCGGTATGCCGCAGCGCCCGGCTGACGTCACTCACGTCGCTGGGTTTGACGTAGACGTTGAGTTCGCCGGCGTGGAACTTCGGGGGCCGCTGAACGCTCATCGGGCCAACACCTCGAGCACCTCATCGGCGGCATGCACCTTCTCGGCGGTACGGATCGCATTCGCCCGGTATGCCTGTGCCAGTTGCGGATCGATGCTGCGCAGCGCATGCAGGTGCCCGGCGACCACACCGGCGTCACCACGGGCGATCGGACCGGTCAGCGCCGCCTGCCCGCGGCGCAGGGTGTTCTCCAGGGCCGCACGGGCCAGCGGTCCGAGAATGCGCTCGGCGATACCGCCGGGCTGATCGTCGACAAGTTGCTGGCCGAGTAGTTCGGTGCCTGAGACCGCGGCTCGCAACGCATCGAGCGCGTCGGTGACCACCGTGACGAGGTGGTTGCCGGCGTGGGCCAACGCTGCGTGATACAGCGTGCGGGACTGCTCGGCAACGCGGAACGGTTCGCCGCCGATCTCGAGCACCAGTGATTGCGCGATCGCGTAGCCAACCTCGTCGTTGGCGGTGATCCCGAAGCAGGTGTCCGGCAAGCGAGAGATGTCCTCGTCAGAACCAGTGAACGTCATCGCCGGATGGATGGCCAGCGGAGTGCAACCGTGCAGCGGCGCCAGCACATCGATGCCGTTGACGCCCGAGGTGTGCACCACGATGGTGCCCGGCCGTACGGCGGAGGTGGCGGCCAGACCAGAGACCAGGCCCGCCAACTCGGTGTCCGGCACGGCCAACAGCAGCAATTCGGCGCTGCCGGCGACGTCAGGCACCGACGCTATCGGGGTGTCGGCCAGCCGGCGCTCGGCGCGCTGCCGGGAGGCGCGGGATACCGCGCTGCAGGCCACGACGACGTGGTCGACGCGTTCGAGCGCCACACCCAACGCGGTTCCCACCCGGCCGGCGGAGATGATCCCCACCTTGAGCCGAGCCGGACGCAATCCGTCGAACTGCACCATCGCAGACGACCCTCACAAGTCCTTTTGATTCGTTCCAGTCCCGCGCTGCGGGTACCGGACGGCCGCCACGACTGTACCGCGACAATCCGGTCGAAATACTGTGGTGTTCGCCTCAGTCCTCGCGGCGCCGGCGCCGACCGCCGCCCTCGGACGGGGCACTTTGCAGCCGCGCCAGCAGATCCGCCACCGACTGAACGTCGGATTGCGGTTCCTCGGCCTCCGACAGCGGGTCTGTGCTGCGATGACGGGCGCTGGCCGGTGGCGGCGGCGACATCGCCGGGGCCTCGTCCGGGGTCGGCGACGGGGATGGCGGCGGAGGGGGTGGCGGCGGGAACATCGCCGGGGCCGGTGCCGAACCGGCGATGCCTGCCTCGGAGTAATCGGCGGAATGGCGCGATTCTGCGCGACGACCCGCTTCACCCCAGATGCCGCCCGCTTCGCTGTTGCTCGGCAGCGGTTCGGCGTCGGCGCTGGAATGGCGCCCCCGCCGCTCGCGGTGCGGCTGAGCGACAGGCTGATCACGGGAGGGCACGTTGTCATACGCCCACGGCGTCGGCGGCGGAAACTGGGACTGACCGGTGTTCCTATTGCTGCCGGATGTTCCCACAGACGGCCACTGGCCCCCGGAGCCGGCCGGCTGCAAACCTGCGGGTTGCTCGGGCTGCCGTGGCGCCTCAGCCGCCGGCGGCCAGGTGACCCGCGGCTGCTGTAGCGGCTCAGGCTGCGGCGGCGGGGCCGGCGGCGCGAACTGCGCTTCGGTCGTGGGAGGTTCAGCTCGCCGCTGCGGAGCCCAGCTGCGGGCCTCTTGCAGACGTTCAACCGGATTTGGGGGTGGCGCGGGTGCCTGCGGCGGAGTCCAGCCGGCGTCCAGCACCGGCTCGTGGCGCGCAGCCGGGGCTTCCTGGTCGCTGTAACGCCGATGCGAACCGCGATCCGGCTCGGGAGCTTCACCCGCTCGGGTCTGGCGCGGCGGCGGGTACGCCTCGTGCCGCTGCGGCGCGTAATCCGGCTGCGGCGCGTAATCCGGCTGGTAGCTCTCCGTGCCGGGTTGCCGCGGCTGGGTGGGCACCAGCGGTTCCTCATGCACGTCGATGATCGAGTCGTCGGGCCGCCGAGACGGCTCTTCGGCCCGGACGGATTGCACACGGTTGATGCGCTCGCGGGCACTTTCGCTGTCGCGCTCCCATTCGCTGTAACCGCGCACGGTCCGGCGTTCAGCTTCCAGCGCGGGCCGGTGACTGAGCTCGGCGTCGAACAGGATCTCCAAGTTGGTGCGCAGCGCGGCAAGCTCGGCCCGTAGCTCGGAGACTTCGTCGCTGGCTTGCGCGCGCAGTTCGGTGGCCAGCTCGCGACGTAGCTGAGATTCCACGGTGAGCTCGTACTCGCGGCGCGCCGAGATTTCCCGGTCCAACTGCAAGTCGTAAACCAGCTTCAGGTCCCGCGCCCGGGCTTGATCCATGTCGCTTTGCCGACGGTAGATCACCGAGACGAAAGCAGCCACGACAGCTGCCCACAGCGCGAGGATCACCGCGAGCTTGAGAAGCTCTACCTTGTTGGTGAAGACGAGGGCGGAACTGGCGCCGATGGCCAGAACCAGCAACACCGTCAGCAACACCCAACCCGGTCCGCGGCCGCCGCGCCGCACCCGGGCGCCGCGGGACAGATCGGTCATGGCCCGACTGTACCGGCCCTGAGTCGCTCCGCGTGTCGTCGCGTTCCGGCGTTTCTCACCTGGACTAATCGTGAAAATCGGGTGATCGCCGGGCCGAGCTAATTTTCGGCGCCCTCTCCATTCGCAGTCGGGTCCGCCGGCGACTTGCAGCAATGTTGCAACCACAGTGCGGCAGCCACCAGAGCCATCGCGCTAATGGCTGCCACGGCCGTGCCGGCGGTGTCCTCAGCGGCGACCCTGAGCCACGACCGGCGCGGCAGCAAATACACCAGCACCGCCACCCACCAGCCCGTCGCCGTCGCGCCCACCCAGGCCGACGCCTGGGCGATGACCAGACTGCGGGCAACCGCCAGCGGGTGCAACCAGCCTGGCCCGTCGCCGATCTCGCCGTCGGCGATCTTGGCGCGTACATGCCGCCCCCACATCGCCTCCACACCGGCGATCACAATCAGCGAAAGACCCGTCCACACCGTGATCGGCGGAAACCACCGGTAAATCACGGTGAGCAGCGGATAGCTCGCGGCCGCGGTGCCGAGCGCCGCGGCAGCCAGGTCACGTTTGCGGGTAAGGCCCATCAGGCGCCGGTGCGCGGCTCTAGGACAAGCTCGGTGTGCCGCACGCCCGCACGATCGGTCGGATCCAGCTCGGCGATCAGCTTGGCGACTGATTGCTGTCCGCCCGCCACTGTCAGCGTCGCGCTCGGGTCGACGGCCAGCCAAGGAATCAACACGAAAGCGCGCAGGTGGGCCAGCGGGTGCGGCAGAGTCAACCCGTCTTCCAGGGAGAACAGCTCGCTATCACCCTCCAGCGACGTCAAATGGCATGAGACCAGGTCAACGTCGAGGGTGCGGGGGCCCCACCTCTGCCCGCGCACTCGATCCGCGGCGAGCTCCATCTCCTGTGCGCAGCGCAGCCAGCCCTGTCCGTCGAGCGTCGCGTCCTCGGCGATCAGCACCGCGTTGAGAAACGGGCCCTGCTCGACCCCGCCCCAAGCCGACGTCTCATACACCGGGGACACCGCTTGCACCGCATCGCCGAGCCGGTCGAGCACAGACTGCAACCGGGCCAGCCGGTCACCGATGTTGGATCCGATCGACAACACGACGCGAGTCACGCTGGAACCACCTGCCCTCGTCCACCGCGGCGAGATCGGCGCGCCACCACGGCGACATCGTCGAAGGTCTGCGCAATGGGAGCTTGCGGCTTGTGCACTGTCACCTCCACTGCATGCACGCGATGGTCTCTCATGACGTCTTCGGCGATCTCGCCGGCGACCGTTTCGATCAAATTACGGGCCTCACCCGCGACGATGGCGGCCGCCCGCTCCGCAAGAACGCCGTAGTCGTAGGTATCTGCCAGATCGTCGCTGGCCGCCGCGTCCACCAGATCGATCCAGACGGTGACATCGACGACAAACTCCTGACCATCGGCGCGCTCGTAGTCGAATACACCATGGTTGCCGCGAACTTTCAAGCCGCGCAACTCGATACGATCAGCCAACCGACCCCACCACCCCAGCCTGTGTCCACGCCTCGACGACCTTCACCGCATCGACGGACGCGCGGACGTCGTGTACCCGTATCCCCCACGCACCATGCAACGCGGCTAGGGCCGACACCACCGCGGTTGCCGTCTCGCGGCCGTCCGGTGGCCGAGCCTGGCCGTCAGGACCGGCCAGCAAGCCACCCAGAAACCGTTTGCGTGATGCGCCGACCAGCACCGGAAACCCGCACGCCACCAATTCGGGCAATGCGTGCAACAACGCCCAGTTGTCGTGGGCGGACTTCGCGAAGCCCAAGCCGGGATCGATGACCAGCTTGGCTGGATTCACCCCCGCGGCAACGGCATTGTCCACGCAGGCCATCAAATCGGCGCGAACTTCGGCAACCACGTCGCGATAGGGCGGCACCTGATGCGGCTTCTCGGCCGACACCGAGCGCCAATGCATCAGCACCCACGGCACATCGGCCTCGGTCAGCAGCGCCGCCATGTTCTCGTCGGCACAACCGCCGGAGACGTCGTTCACCATTGCAGCGCCGCTTTCCAGGGCCGCCCGGGCCACGCCGGCGTGCATAGTGTCGATACTGACGGTAATTCCCTGGGCAGCAAGCTCTTTGACGACGGGCACGACGCGGGCCGTCTCGATCCGCGGATCGATACGCTGCGCGCCCGGTCGCGTCGACTCGCCGCCGACATCGATGATCGTCGCTCCGTCGGCGACCAGCGCCAACCCTTGCTGCACCGCGCGATCGGCATCGAGGTAGCGCCCACCATCGGAGAATGAATCGGCGGTGACGTTCACCACTCCCATGACTTGGACGTGCGTGACGCTCACTTGCGCAAGATCAGATCGAGCGCTTCGGCTCGAGATGCACTGTTGGACTTGAACTGTCCGCGCACTGCCGACGTCGTGGTGACCGTTCCCGGCTTACGGACTCCCCGCATGGACATGCAGAGATGCTCGGCCTCGATCACGACGATGGCGCCGCGAGGATCGAGTTTGCGCATCAGCGCATCAGCGATCTGGGCAGTGAGACGCTCCTGTACCTGCGGCCGCTTGGCGTACATGTCGACCAGTCGGGCGATCTTCGACAACCCGGTCACCCGGCCGTCGCGCCCGGGGATGTACCCGACATGCGCCACACCGTGGAACGCCACCAGGTGATGTTCGCAGGTGGAGTACATCGGAATCTCTTTGATCAGGACCAGCTCGTCATGCTGCTCATCAAAGGTGGTGTCCAGCACAGTATCCGGATCGGTGTAGAGACCGGCGAAGATCTCCTGGAAACTGCGGGCAACTCGGGCCGGCGTATCCACCAGACCGTGCCGGTCTGGGTCTTCGCCAATGGCATAGAGCAATTCGCGGATCGCGGCCTCGGCGCGCGGCGTGTCGAACACCGGCTTGGACATGGTCGCGGTGTGGGAATTCGGCTGCGCCATGGCAGTCTCCGTTCGTGTCAGCCGTGTGTCGACGGGTTGGACGGACCCGGGCCTCCACTGGGCGGGTCGGCAGCCTGGCCCGGCGCGGGTGCACCAGGCGGCGGATACGGCGGGTAGGGCTGGCCGGCGTGCTGGTGGGGTGGTGCCGCCCAGGACGGAGGTGGTGGATACCAGTAACCCGGCTGCTGCGGG
>NZ_JBYCLD010000285.1:0-3846 GCF_057473725.1 Mycobacterium sp. TH-M11
TGCTGTCGGCGCCCAGCCGCGGCCGACCCGGACGCACGGTCGGCAGGCCACGCCTTTTCCGTCCGGCATACAAGACACTTTTAGGTGGGTCGGGTCCCTGACGAGCAGCGACTTTGCTATCCAACCTCGCTCACGTCGCGAGGAGATCGAGCATGACATGGCTGGCGACTTTGGCTCCGAACGGGATCGCCGCGATGTCGACCCGGTAGTCCGGGCTGTGCGGCGAGTACGGGAAGAACTTTCCGGCGGCCAGCGCGTCGGCGCACACCTGCGGGTCGGCAACCCCGACGAACAGGTACGCCAGCGGCACGTCATGGTGGGGGCCTTTGAGCAGCTGGCAGTCTTCCGACGCCGTCACCGGCGGCAGCTGCGTGAGGACGTGATCCGACCCGAGCACCTTGCCGAGCGCCGCGGCCAGGCGGGCGCATAAGGTTTCGTCGTTGACCAGCGGTGTGCAACCGCCGGGAAGCGTGATCTGGGGAAGCTGGTCTTCGGCCATCCCATAGGTGTGCGCGATGCCGTTGCAGACGGCCTTGATCCCGTCGAGGAGTTGATCGCGTACCTGCGGGTTGAACCAGCGCAGGTTGGCCTTCAGCAGCGACTGCGCTGGGATGACATTGTGAGCCGAGCCGGCCTGCACCGCACCGACGGTCAGCACCGCGGTCTCGTGTGGGGCGATCATCCGGCTGACGATCGTCTGGAATTCGACGACGGCCAGGGCGGCCATCAGCACCGGGTCCTTGGCCAGCTGCGGCATCGACCCGTGGCCGCCGACGCCGCGAAATACGATGTCCACCTGGTCGGAGCCGGCCATGGTGGGGCCGCCGGCGGCGGCCACCATGCCGACCGGGGCAGGCGCGGTGTGCATGCCGACGAGGCGATCCGGTCTGGGCACCACGTCGTAGAGGCCGTCGTCGACCATGGCGTGCGCGCCAGCGATCAGTTCCTCGGCCGGCTGGCCGACGAGCACAGCGGTGCCCGACCATGCGTCGGTCGCGCCGGCCAGCACCTTGGCCATTCCCAACATCCAGGTGACGTGGGCGTCGTGCCCGCACACGTGCGCTACCGGTAACGGGGTGCCGTCTGCACCGGCGACTGTTACCGAGCTCGCGTAGTCCAGGCCGGTGTTTTCGGCAACCGGCAGGGCGTCCATGTCGGCGCGGTACATGACGGTCGGCCCGGACCCGTTGCGCAGCACTGCCGCAACGCCGGTGCCGCCGATCCCGGTCTCCACCGCGAACCCCAGCCCAGTCAATTCCCGGGCGACGATCCCTGCAGTGCGGGTCTCGGCGAACCCCAGTTCGGGATGGCGGTGCAGGTCTTTGAACAGCTCGACCAGGCGAGCTGCATCGGCGTCGACGGCGGTCTGCACGCGCTCTGAAAGTGTGGTCACGGTTGCGAACTCTCCCGGGTTGGGGCGGGCCGGTCGAACACCGGTCAGCGTAACGGCCGTCTCGGGACCGCGGGCGACGAACACAGCCCTTGACTGTGACCCCACTCACAGTAGAATGACCAGTGGTCACTGGTGCAAGGAGGGTCACATGCCGACGGTCACCTGGGCTCGCGTCGACCCCGCGCGCCGCGCAGCGGTGATCGAAGCCGCGGAAGCGGAGTTCGGTGCGCACGGCTTTTCCGGCGGCAGTCTGAATGTGATCGCGCGACGGGCGGGCGTGGCCAAAGGCAGTTTGTTCCAATACTTCGCCGACAAGCGCGACCTGTACGCGTACATCGCCGACGTCGCCAGCCAACGGATACGGGCCTACATGGAGGCCCGTATCGGTGACCTGGACCCGAGTCGGCCGTTCTTCGATTTCCTGACCGACTGGCTCGACGTATGGATCGCCTATTTCGCCGACCATCCGCACGAACGTTCACTGCACGCGGCCGCCAGCCTGGAGGTTGACACCGATGCCCGGGTCAGCGTGCGCAGCGTCATCCATCGCCACTATCTGGAAGTGCTGCGGCCACTGGTGCGCGAGGCGAAACTGCGCGGCGACTTCCGCAAGGACGCCGACACCGAAGCGTTGATGTCGTTGCTGCTGTTGATCTTTCCGCATCTGGCGTTGGCGCCGTACATGCGCGGATTGGATCCGGTCCTGGGTCTGGACGAGCCCAGCCCGGAGCAGCCGGCCTTGGCGGTGCGCCGCCTGGTCGCGGTCCTGTCGGCGGCCTTCGTTTCCGTAGACAGCAAAAGTGTTCGTATCGAATAAGATCTGAGGAGCTCTGATGACACGCATTGGTTCGAATTCGCTCAAGGCCGGCGGGCTCAGCTGGGACAGCTTGCCGCTCAAGCTCTTTGCCGGCGGCAACGCGAAGTTCTGGAATCCCGCCGACATCGATTTCTCCCGCGACCGCGCCGACTGGGAGAAACTGAACGACGACGAACGTGATTTCGCCACCCGGCTGTGCGCGCAGTTCATCGCCGGCGAGGAAGCGGTCACCGAGGACATCCAGCCGTTCATGGCCGCGATGCGGGAAGAGGGCCGGCTCGGCGACGAAATGTATTTGACCCAGTTCGCTTTCGAAGAGGCCAAGCACACCCAGGTGTTCCGGCTCTGGCTTGATGCGGTCGGGATGACCGAGGACCTGCAGGGCTACCTCGAGCCGCTGCCGGCGTACCGGACGATGTTCTACGACGAACTGCCGGACTGCCTCAACGCCCTGTCCTCGGACGCCTCACCGGCGGCCCAGATCCGGGCGTCGGTCACCTATAACCATGTCGTCGAGGGCATGTTGGCGCTCACCGGCTACTACGCCTGGCACAAGATCTGCGTGACACGCGGAATACTGCCGGGGATGCAGGAATTGGTGCGCCGCATCGGTGACGACGAGCGCCGCCACATGGCGTGGGGCACCTTCACCTGCCGCCGTCATGTCGCCGCCGACGACGCCAACTGGACGGTGTTCGAGAACCGGATGAACGAGTTGATGCCGATCGCCCTCGACGCCACCGTGCAAGGCTTCGCGCTGTTCGAGGTGATGCCGTTCGACCTGGTGCAGGACGAGTTCATGCAGTACGCCGCCGACAAGGGGATGCGGCGCTTCGGCACGATCTCCAGCGCGCGCGGCCGCCCGCTCGGCGAGATCGACGTCGACTACTCCCCGGTGCAACTGGAAGACACTTTCGCCGAGGAGGACGAGAAGTCGCTCGCGGCCGTCTAGTTTCGTCGAGATCGACGCCACCGCGGGAAAGGTCGAGAAGGTCCCGCGCCAGCGTCGATCTCGACGCGTACGCTTCAGCCCACCCACACCGTTTTGGCGTTGCAGAACGCGCGGATGCCGAGGTTCGCGAGTTCGCGGCCGTAGCCGGACCGCTTGACACCGCCGAACCCGAGTTCGGGGTAGGACACCGTCATCCCGTTGATGAACACCTGGCCGGCCTCGATGTCGTCGATGAACCGCTCCTGCTCGGCCTCGTCGTTGGTCCACGCGTTGGAACCAAGGCCGAACGTGGTGGCGTTGGCGATCTCGATCGCCTCGTCGATGCCCGACGCGCGGTACATCGAGGCGACCGGGCCGAACACCTCTTCGGTGTATAGCGACATGTCCTTGGTGATGTCGGTGACCACCGTCGGCGGGTAGAACCAGCCGGGCTGGTCGGGCACCTTGCCGCCCAGGCGGACTTTCGCGCCCGCGGCGACGGCCTCGTCGACCTGCTGGGCGATCTCGTCGCGGCCGGACTCGGTGGCCAGTGGACCCACATCGGTGTCCGGATCGGTCGGGTCGCCGACCTTGAGCGCGGCCATCTTCTCCACGAACTTGTCGACGAACGCGTCGTAGATGTCGGTGTGCACGATGAATCGCTTGGCCGCGATGCAGGACTGGCCGTTGTTTTGCACCCGGGCG
>NZ_JBYCLD010000286.1:0-14684 GCF_057473725.1 Mycobacterium sp. TH-M11
TCTGGCCGAGGAAGTTGTTGGACACCAGCGTGGTCAGCTCGGCCCGGTTGGCCGCGATCACCGGCGGCGGAACCATCGAGGCGTACGCGGTCTGGTAGGCGGCAGCGGCAGCCTTGGCCTGGGCGCCGGTCTGGGCGGCCTCGGTCGCGGTGCTCTGCAGCCAGGCGATGTACGGCTCGGCGGCCGAGGCCATGTGAGTCGACGAGGGACCGAGCCAGGTTTCCGTGGTCAGGTTGGTGACCGCGGTCTGGTACTGCGTGGCGGTGGCCTCCAAATCGGCGGCCAGCCCGTCCCACGCCGTGGCGGCCTCCAACAACGGACCAGACCCCGCGCCGGAGTACATCAGCGCGGAGTTGATCTCCGGAGGTATCAGCGAAAAGCTCATCGAAACCTGCTCCCGACTATCCGGCGGCTGCCGCGTTGGCCGCCTCGGTCAACGCGTAGGCGCCGGCGCCGGAGCGCAATGCGGCGACCAGTTGCTCATGCACCGCTGCGGCCTGGGCGGCGATCTGCTGGTACAGCGCGCCGTGCTGAGCGAACTGGGCTGCCGTCATCGCCGAGACGAGGTCCGAGGCGGCCGGCGCCAAGCCCGTCGTCGGGCCGGCGGCGGCGGAGTTGCGCGCAATCATGGCGTCCCCGATACCCGAGAGCGTGCCCGCAGCCCCCTGCAGCACATCTGGTTGTGTAGTGACGAACATCTTGATTAACCCTTTCCCCGAGGCCCAGGCTGACACGTGAGTTGAACAGTATCCGAACCTGGGCGTCTGGACGACCTCCCCTAGAGGGACAGCCACACGTGGTGGCTTTTAAATCGTAGAGCCTTTTCGTCTTTGGCGATAGGCGATTCGGTGAACCCGCGTCGGCGAAAATAGCTCAGTAATTTCTTGGGCTTCTCACAGGGTCTTACCCAAGCTTTCTCACAAGGTTTCAGGCCGGCTTTTGCATTGGCCGGCTGCACCCCTCAACCCGGGGGGCGTCGAGGTCGACGCCCGCGACGTCGCGGCGAGGTGGGCAGGTGGGGGCCTGTATCGTTGCCGCGTGACTGGGCAGCCACCTAAACTTTTCATCTTTCCGCATGCCGGGGGATCGGCCGAGTTTTACGTTCCTTTCGCCAAGGCTTTTGCCAGCGACATCAAACGCGTCGCCGTGCGGTATCCGGGACGCCGCGGTAATCACGACCTCGGGTCATTTACCACCATCGGCGATCTCGCCGACAAGGTTTGCCAGATGATCACGCCGCCGCAAGACCGGCACGACAGGATCACCTTCTTCGGCCACAGCATGGGCGGACTGCTGGCGTTCGAGGTCGCGCGCCGGTTCGAGCGGGCGGGCAGTCCGATTGCGGCGCTGTTCGTCTCGGCCGTCGCCGCGCCGGGCCACGTCGGCTACGAACACGTCCCGGAATCTGACCGCGGACTACTGGACGCGGTGAGTGAGATGACCGGTGTCAACCCCGAGTTCCTGGAAAACGAGGAATTCGCGGCCAGCATCTTGCCGACGCTGCGCGGGCTGAAGGCGATCTCGAAATACGACTGCCCGCCCGGGGAAAAGTTGTCCTGCCCGATCTCTGCGTTCCTGGGCGACGACGACGAAGTCGCGACCCCCGAGAAGGTGCAGCCGTGGTCCCAGCGCACGACATCTGACTTCGCTATGAAGGTTTTTCCCGGCCACCATTTTTATCTGACTGACCACATCGACGAGCTGGCGCATGACGTCGAGACAAAGATTCTGTCCTGTTGTCGAGGTTGAGCAACCTGCTTTCGGCACGACGATTCATCGCACGGCCTGGAGCCAATCACGAACAGGAAACGGTACCGTTCTTCAATTGCCGACTGCGTTTATGTGGCCAACAAATTGGACTTAAATTCCAATAAACCGGATAGCTCGGCCTTCACCAGCCGGCTCGGGATGTCCGCCGGCGGCGCGGCCGACTGTCCAACTGAGCAGTTTGGGGGAAAGTGAAAAACCCCACACCACTGGGGTCGGCGCCAACAAATCCAGCAAACCCCCTCTTCGGCGGAGTTTTCACGGCAGGCACAGCCGCCACAGCGGTGCGGGCCTCGGGTCGGCGCGGGCGGGGCCGCCCGGCGGCGTCCGGTTGGACGTCTGCCACGGTCTCCACCACGCCAAAGTGACCGCAACGCGTTTAATTAATCGGAATTATGAGAAACATCTGACCCTCCGGTAAGGTTGTCGCGTCGCGACTGGGGAGTGAGAGCCTCCGGAAGCGGCTCACTTAGCAAACCTACGGTCCCAGCAATGACGCTGGCTGGAACGGGTCTTATGTTTGGCGCACTTATTGCATTCTTGGGTTTTGGTCCAAGAAGCGCGAGGCCCCTGTTAATCTCCTGCATCACAAGCGCCCGCTAGTTGTTTTGCCGGGCTCTACATCTCGAGGGGTGGTGTCCCGATGGCAGTAACCGAAGCGTCGATTGCCGCAGTACTGCGGGAATGGGCCCGGCAGCAGCCGGAAGCACCGGCATACACGTACATCGACTTCGACGTCGATCCGGCCGGTGACCGGCAGACGCTGAACTGGGGTGAGCTCTACGGCCGCGTCCAAGTACTGGCCGCTGAGATCGCCACGGTCGGCGCCCCCGGTGACCGTGCCGCGATCCTGGCCCCCCAGGGCCTGGACTACGTGGTGGCGTTCTACGGCGCGCTCGAGGCCGGGCTGGTCGCCGTACCGCTACCCGTGCCGCAGTTCGGCGCCCACGACGAGCGGGCCTCGGCCGCACTGCAGGACTGCGCTCCGACTGTCCTGCTGACCACCTCCGCCGTCGTCGACGACGTCGTCGGCTCGGCGCGTTCGCTGCCCGGCAAGGCCCCGGCCCTGATCGAGGTCGACAGCCTCGACCTCGGCGCGGTGCCCAACTTCAACGCCCCGCCTGCGCCGCGGACCAAGAACGCGGTGCTGCAGTACACCTCCGGCTCGACGCTGACGCCCAAGGGCGTCGTGGTCACCCACAAGAACATCCTGGCCAACTGCCAGCAGGTGCGAGAGGACTACTTCGAGGCAGAGGGGGCGCTGCCGCCGCCGGACACCACGCTGGTGTCCTGGCTGCCCGTCTACCACGACATGGGTCTGCTGCTGGGCATCACCGGCGCGCTGACCATGGGCCTGCACTCGGTGCTGATGAGCCCGATGGCGTTTTTGCAGCGGCCTGCCCGGTGGGTCCAGCAGATGGCGCTCAACACCCGTGTCTTCACCGCGGTGCCGAACTTCGCGTTCGAGCTGGCCGCCCGGCGCACCACCGACGAGGACATGGCCGGTCTCGACCTGTCCGGCGTACACACCATCCTGTCCGGCAGCGAGCGCGTGCATGCGGCCACCATCCGGCGATTCACCGACCGCTTCTCGCAGTTCGGCTTCCCGGCCAGCTCGCTGAAGCCGTCCTACGGCCTGGCCGAGGCGATGGTCTACGTGAACTCGTCCGGGCCGGGCCGGCCGCCGACCGTCGCCAACTTCGACTACGAGAAGCTCTCCGCCGGCCACGCGGAGGCCTGTGACAACGAGACCGGGGTCGAACTCGTCAGCGTCGGCGTCCCGCGCGCCTCGACAATCCGCATCGTCGACCCGGAGACCCGGGTGGAGAACCCGGCCGGGATGGTCGGCGAAATCTGGCTGCACGGCGCCAACATTGCCGCCGGCTACTGGCGCAAGCCGCAGCAGACCCAGAAGGCCTTCGGTGGCCAGTTGGTCGACCCGACGCCCGGCACACCGCTGGGCCCGTGGTTGCGCACCGGTGACCTGGGCACCATTCACGACGGCGAGCTGTACATCATCGGCCGGATCAAGGACCTGCTGATCGTCGACGGGCGTAACCACTACCCCGACGACATCGAGGCCACCACCCAGGAGATCAGCGGCGGTCGCGTGGCGGCGATCTCCATCGAGGACGGTCGCACCGAGCGCCTGATCGTGATCGCCGAGATGAAGGACAAAGGCAACACCCAGGAGATGGCGCAGCGGCTCCGCGATGTGAGAGCAAAAGTCACGTCTGCCATTTCGAAGTCCCACGGGCTGCGGGTGGCCGACCTGGTACTGGTTCCGCCCGGGTCGATTCCGATCACCACCAGTGGCAAGATCCGCCGCTCATCGTGCGTTGAGGTTTACCGCCAGGACGACTTCAGCCGGTTGGATTCCACCGCGTAGTGAGGTTCAGACGGCTTTGCGCCGCAACGGGCGTAAAGCCAGTGTCGGCCGACGGATTTTTCGTGCCCGCTGTGCAGGGGGCGCACGTTCGACGAGAGCCGAGTGACGGTACCATTAGACACTTCCGCTGGGTAGAACGTTGTGGGCGCTACGAGGCGAACCGACTGGACACGCCCGGATGACATTGGTGCGCGACGCCGAGGTTCTCGTCGCCCACGATGTAATACGACAACAACTTTCCGACAGACCGGGGGGAGCGCTATGACTGCTGCACCGTCGGACCGTCGGGCCATCATCACCGAGGCGTTACGCAAGATCGACGATCTGACGGCGCGGTTGGCGATCGCCGAGCAGGGTGACACCGAGCCGATCGCGGTGGTCGGCATCGGTTGCCGACTGCCCGGAGGTGCCGATACCCCCGACCGGTTCTGGCGAATGCTGCAGGAGGGCCGCAGCGGCATCGTCGACGTTCCGGCTGAGCGGTGGGACGCCGACGCGTTCTTTGCCGACGACCATTCGCTGCCCGGCACGATTGTCAGCAAGCAAGGCGGGTTCCTCTCCTCCTGGCGCCCTGACGAGTTCGACGCCGAGTTCTTCGGGATCTCTCCGCGCGAGGCCGCAGCGATGGATCCGCAGCAGCGGCTGTTGCTCGAAGTCGCTTGGGAGGCGCTGGAAAACGCGGGCATCACCGCGCCGATGATCCGCGGCACCCAGACATCGGTGTTCGTCGGAATGACGACTTACGACTACACCCTGACCCTGGCCGGACGGCTCCCGCCCGAAGAGGTCGACCCGCACGTCCCGTTCGGCAACGCCGCGAACTTTGCCGCCGGACGGTTGTCCTACTTCCTGGGCGTCCACGGTCCCGCGCTCGTGCTCGACACGGCGTGCTCGTCGTCGCTGGTCACGGTCCACCTGGCCTGCCAGAGCCTGCGCCGGCGAGAGAGCGACCAGGCGCTTGCCGCCGGGGTCAACCTGATGCTGAGCCCGGAGAACAGCGTGGCCACGTCGCGGTGGGGGATGCTGGCCCCCGACGGCCGCTGCAAGACCTTCGACGCCGGCGCCGACGGCTACGTCCGCAGCGAAGGCTGCGGCGTCGTGGTGCTCAAACGGCTCAGTGATGCTGTGCGCGACGGTGATTCGGTGTTGGCAGTGGTGCGCGGGTCGGCGGTCAACCAGGACGGGCCCAGCAGCGGCCAGACGGTGCCCAGCGGTCCGGCCCAGCAGGCCGTGGTGCGCGCGGCGCTGGCCGCGGCGCGGCTGGAGCCATCCGACATCGACTACGTCGAGGCCCACGGCACCGGCACCGCGCTGGGCGATCCGATCGAGCTGGGCGCGCTGCACCAGGTGTTCGGCGATCGCAACGGCTCGGCGCCGCTGGTGCTGGGGTCGGTGAAGACCAACCTCGGCCACCTGGAGTCGGCCGCCGGTATCGCCGGCTTCATCAAGGCGGTGCTCACCGTGCAACACGGCGCCATCCCCAAGCACCTGCACTTCAGCGAGTTGACGCCCAACGCCGTCGAGGGCGCATCGAAGTTCACCATCGCCGCCCACGGCATGGACTGGCCCGCCGTCGAGCGCGCCCGGCGGGCCGGGGTGTCGGCCTTCGGGGTCAGCGGCACGAATGCCCACGTGGTCCTCGAGCAGGCGCCAGCAACCGAACCCGTTGCTGGGCAGCCAGATTCGGTGATCACCACGCTGGTGGTGTCGGGCAAGACCCCGGCGCGGGTAGCCTCCACCGCCGCCACGCTGGCCGACTGGATGATCGGCGACGGCGCCGCGGTGCCGCTGGCCGACATCGCCCACACGCTCAATCACCACCGCACCCAGCACAAGTCGTTCGCCACGCTGGCTGTGCGTGATCGCGCGCACGCCGTCGCCGGTCTCCAGGCGCTGGCGGCCGGCCAGTCGGCGGTCGGACTCGTCGAGCCGCACGAGGGATTGTGTAAGCCCGGAACGGTTTTCGTGTATTCCGGGCAGGGCTCGCAATGGGCCGGCATGGGCCGTCAACTGCTGGTCGACGAGCCGGCGTTCGCCGCCGCGGTCGACGAGCTGGAGCCGCTGTTCCTCGAGCAGATGCGGTTCTCGCTGCACCAGGTTCTCACCGAGGGGCAGCGGGTCAGCGGGGACGCCCGTGTCCAGCCGGTGCTGATGGGTCTGCAGTTGGCGTTGACCGCACTGTGGCGTTCCTATGGCGTGCAGCCCGACGCGGTGATCGGCCATTCGATGGGCGAGGTGACCGCGGCCGTGGTGGCCGGGGCGCTCACCCCCGAGGAGGGTCTGCGGGTCATCGGGATCCGCTCGCGGCTGATGACGCGGTTGGCCGGTCAGGGTGCGGTGGGGCTGCTGGAGATGGATGCCGAGGCGGCATCGACGTTCCTGGCCGACTACCCCGGGGTGAGCCTGGCCGGATTCCTGTCGCCGCGGCAGACGGTGATCGCCGGGGCGGTGTCGCAGGTGGACGCCGCGATCGTCGAGGCCAGCGCCCGGGAGCGGTTCGCGCGACGGGTGAATATGGAGGTCGCCTCGCATACCGCGCTGATGGACCCGATTCTGCCCGAATTGCGTTCGGCGCTGGGCGATTTGAAACCCAACATGCCGAAGATCCAGTTTATCTCCACGGTCGCCGACCCGTCCGCCACGCCAACGCTGGACGCCGACTACTGGGTGGCCAATGTGCGTGAGCCGGTGCGCCTGCACCAGGCCATCACCACCGCCGCCGCGCAGTACGCCACGTTCGTCGAGGTCAGTCCACACCCGACCCTGACCCACGCGATCACCGAGACGCTGGAAACCGAACACCACCACAGCGTCGCGACGTTGTCGCGCAAGGGCGATGACACGGTCAGCTTCCACACCAACCTCAACCGCACCCACGTCATGCGCCCGCCGACGGTGCCGCACCCGCCTGAGCCGCACCCGGTGTTGCCCAGCGCGCCCTGGCACCACACCCGGCACTGGATCAACGCCGAGGACTTCGTGCAGACCACCGAGGCGGCGCCGCAGCACGGCACCCTGCTCGGTCGCCACATCCCGGTCGCCGCGACCCCGCCGGCGCATCTGTGGCAGGCGCGACTGACATCCACGACCAAGCCCTACCCGGGAACGCACCACAACAACGGTGTCGAGATCATCCCGATATCAGTTCTACTGCAAACGCTTTGGGCCGCCGCCAGCGAATACGACGCGGCCACGCTTTCCGACGTTCGGTTCGAGTACCCGATCGTCGTCGGCGAGCCGCGCTCCATCCAGGTGGTTGCCGACGGTGCATCGGTCATCGTCTCGTCGAGCGCGGGAGGCGCCGGTTGGATCCGGCACGCCAGCGCGCGGATTTCGCGTGCGGAGTCTTCGGCGAGCGCCTCGGAGGCGACCGCCGCGCCGGGCGCGACGGACGCCGTTTTCGACGACGAGTCGCTGACGTCGTTCTGGCAGACCTGGGGCAGCGAAGGCCGCCCGTTCGGCTGGTCCGTCTGCTCGTGCCGCTCGAAGGGCGGTGAGCTCAGTGCCGACATCGAGCTGACCCCATCCCGGGCAGTCGGGGCGTCGTCAGTTGCCTTGCTGGACGCCGCAATTCACCTCGCCCGTCTGCTGGACAGCGACAACCAGCGGCTGATGGTTCCGGCGGCGGTCGCCGGCATCGCGTTCAGCGGCGAACTCGCCGACACCCGCGGCCGCATCGAGGTGCGCCGTCGCGGCGGTGACGACGAGGAACTCGTCGTCGACATCACCGCAACGGCGCCCGACGGCGGCGTCCGCATCGCGGTGCGCGGGCTGCGGTTTGCCGCGGTGGACTCCAGCGCCGCCGGGCGTCCCGAAGATCCCGCGACGATGGTGCACGCCATCGACTGGCAGCCGTTCACACCGGACGTGGACCACGACGGCCCAGCCGCCGGCTCGGGCTCCGTTGCGATCCTGGGCGACAACGACATTGCTGCCCGCTTGGGCGACGGCCTGGCCCAGCACGGGTACACCGCCACCGCCATCGCCGACGCGCGCTACGTGCTCTATGTCGCCGGGCCGAGGTCGGGCGAAAGCGATGTCGATGCCGCGGTGCGGATGTCGATGGAGCTGGTCGACCTGGTTCGCGGCCTGGCCGAGCGCGACCAGAGTCACCCGGCGACGCTGTGGATCATCACCCGCGGTGTGCGGGACGGCAGTTCGGACACCGCGGTCGCACAGAGCCCGCTGTGGGGGACGGCCGGCGTCATCCGGGCCGAGCAGCCGCAGTTGTGGGGTGGTCTGATCGACGTGCCCGAGGACGCGTCGATCGGTTCGCTGCTGCCGGCGCTGGCCCCGATGCTGCGCACGCCCGCGAAGTCGATCCTGTCGTTGCGCGACGGCGAGTTCTTCGCGCCCGCTCTGGCAGGGCTGGCCGGCTTACCGGTCCGCGAGCCGCTGCGCTGCCGCCCCGACGCGGCCTACCTGATCACCGGTGGCCTCGGTGCCCTGGGTCTGCTGACCGCGGAATGGCTGGCCGATCGTGGCGCCCGTCGGGTGATTCTGGCCGGTCGCACCGCGCTGCCGCCGCGCCGTGACTGGGACAGCGACACCGTCGACGCCGCCACCGGAGAGAAGATCGGCGCCGTCCGGGCGCTGGAAGCCCGCGGCGTCGCCGTCGAGGCCGTCGCACTCGACATCGGCTCGCCCGAGGCGATGGCCGCGCTTTTGGCCAAACGTGACGACGAGGGTGCGGTGCCGATCCGCGGTGTCGTGCACGGCGCCGGCATCACCGACGCCGAGCTGTTCACCGAGCTGGACGAAGGCCGGCTGCGGCAGACGGTCTGGCCGAAGATCGCCGGCGCGCAGGTACTGCACCGGGCTTTCCCGCCGGGCAGCCTCGACTTCATGTTCTTCACCGCCGCTGCCGGCGCGGTCTTCGGTGTGCCGGGCCAGGGCGCTTACGCCGCGGCCAACGCCTACCTCGACGGCCTGGCCCAGCTGCGGCACCGGCAGGGCTGCCACACCGTCAGCCAGGACTGGGTGGCCTGGCGCGGCCTCGGCTTCGGCGCCGAAGCGCAGATCGCGCTTGCCGAACTCGAGCGGTTCGGATCGCGGGCGATCAGCGCTGACGAGGCCTTCGCCGCTTGGGACCACTTGGCGCGCTACGACGTGGCGCAGGCCGTCATGGCGCCGATGGCGTCGAGTTCGACGGCCGCTGGGTCCGGTGCCGCCGAACCGCACGCGGACATCCCGGCCTGGTCGGAGATGGCGCCCGAGGACATTCGCGCCCAGCTGCAGAGCGGGTTGCGGGCCATCCTGGCCCGCGAGCTGCAGCTGGCTGAGGCCGACCTGGACTCCGACCGGCCGTTCGCCGAATACGGGCTGAACTCGGTGATGGCGATGTCGGTCCGGCGCGACACCGAATTGTTCGTCGGGATCGAGCTGTCGGCGACCATGCTGTTCAACTACCCGACTATCGTGGCGCTCGCCGAACACCTTGCGAAAAAGGTGAGGCCGCAGCCGGAATCCGAGAGCGATCACGACGTCTTGGGTGATTCGGACGGCGGCGTGTTGAGTGATCTGTTCGACAGCGTGGAGTCGGCGCCGGCTGGCAGTGAAAGGGGCATTTGATGACGTCCTCGTATGACGAGGAAGCGCTACGCCACTGGCTGGCCGATTACCTGGTGACCACCGTCGGATGCAGTCCGTACGACATCGACTTCGACGCGCCGATGAGTGACCTGGGTCTGGGTTCGCGTGACGCCGTGGTGCTCTCCGGCGAGCTGTCCGAACTGCTCGGCCGCAAGGTCTCACCCGTCGAGTTCTGGCAGCACCCGACGATTGCCGACCTGGCCCGGTTCCTGACCGGCGCCGAAGCGCTGGCCGCCGAGGCCGAGGTCGAGGCCGCCCGCAGCCAGCTGGACGGGCCGATCGCCGTGATCGGCCTGGGCTGCCGGTTCCCCGGCGGCATCTCCGGACCCGAGGAGTACTGGCAGTTCATCTGCGAGGGCCGCAATGCGGTCACCGAGGTGCCGGCCGAGCGCTGGGCGCCGTTCGACGACGGCACTCCCGAGGTCGCCGCGGCGCTGGCGAACACCACCCGCTTCGGCGGCTACCTGGCCGACCTCGACGCCTTCGACGCCGAGTTCTTCGACATCTCCGGCCGCGAAGCCACCAAGATGGACCCGCAGCAGCGCATGCTGCTCGAAGTCGCCTGGGAAGCACTCGAGCACGCGGGCATCCCGCCGAGCTCGCTGCGGCGCTCGCAGACCGGCGTGTTCGCCGGCGCCTGCTACACCGACTACGGCTACGTCGCGGGCATGGATCTGACGAACGTCGACGCCTGGACCAACTCCGGTGGTGCGCTGAGCATCATCGCCAACCGGCTGTCGTACTTTCTGGATTTCCGCGGGCCGTCCGTCACCGTCGACACCGCGTGTTCGTCGTCGATCGTGGCCCTGCATCTGGCCTGTCAGAGCCTGCGCATCGGTGACTCCGACGTGGCGCTGGCCGCGGGTGTCAACCTGATGCTGGCGCCGTCGGTGGTCCGCGCCTTCGACCAGACCGGCGCGTTGTCGGTCACCGGCGCATGTCGTGCGTTCGACGCCGACGCCGACGGGTTCATCCGTGGTGAGGGCTGCGGGGTGGTGGTGCTCAAGCGCCTGAGCGACGCCGTGCGCGACGGCGATCGGGTGCTGGCCGTGGTCCGCGGGTCGGCGGTCAACCAGGACGGCCGGTCCAACGGCCTGCTGGCGCCCAACCCCGCCGCCCAGATGGCGGTGCTGCGCTCGGCCTACACCAACGCGGGTCTGGCGCCGCAGGACGTCGACTACGTCGAGGCGCACGGCACCGGCACGCCGCTGGGCGACCCGATCGAGGCGCGTGCGCTCGGCACTGTGCTGGGCCGCGGTCGCGCCGAGGACGCGCCGCTGCTGATCGGCACCGCCAAGACCAACCTCGGCCACCTCGAGGCCGCCGCGGGGATGGCCGGCCTGATCAAGACCGTGCTGGCGATACATGCCGGCAGCATCCCGCCGAACCTGCATTTCCACACCCCCAATCCACACATCCCGTTTGATCAGTTGCGCCTGAAAGTGGTTGCCGAGCAAACGAAATGGCCGGAGACGGGCCAGCCGCGGCGGGCCGGCGTCTCATCTTTCGGGTTCGGTGGCACCAATGCGCACGCGGTGATCGAGCAGGCGCCCCCCGGTATGCCGGTGATCTGTGAGGCCGACCCGGCCGTCACCACGCTGGTGGTGTCGGGCAAGACGCCGGAACGGATCTCGAGCCAGGCCGCGTCGCTGGCGGCCTGGCTGGCGGGTGCCGGCGCTGACGTGCGACTGCCTGACGTGGCCCACACCCTGAGCTATCACCGTGAGCGGCATGCCCAGTTCGCCACGGTATGCGTCCGCGATCGCGAGCAGGCGATCGCCGGCCTGCAGGCGTTGGCCGATGGCCGATACACCGATGGTGCCGACGGAATAGTCGGCCCGCGCGACGAGAACTACGGCTCTGGAACGGTTTTCGTGTTCTCCGGACAGGGCTCGCATTGGGCGGGCATGGGCCGGCAGTTACTGGCCGACGAGCCGGTTTTCGCCGAGGCGATCGCCGAGCTGGACCCGATTTTCGTTGAACAGGTTGGATTTTCGTTACAGCAGGTCATCGCCGACGGCGAGCCGATCAGCGGCGATGCGCAGGTCCAGCCGGTGTTGATGGGCCTGCAGTTGGCGCTGACCGAGCTGTGGCGCTCCTATGGCGTGCACCCCGACGCGGTGATCGGCCACTCGATGGGTGAGGTGACCGCGGCGGTGGTGGCCGGTGCGCTGAGCGTCGTCGACGGCCTGCGGGTGATCGCGATCCGGTCGAAGCTGATGTCCACGCTCGCCGGTCAGGGCGCGGTGGCGCTGCTGAAACTGGACCCCGAGGCGACCGAGGCGTTGATCGCCGACTATGCGGGCGTCACTGTGGCGGGCTACATTTCGCCGCGCGAGACGGTGATCGCGGGCCCGGTGGCCCCGGTCGACGCGGTGGTCGACGCGGTGAGCGCGCAGAACAAGTTCGCCCGCCGCGTCAACATGGAGGTGGCCTCGCATACCGCGTTCATGGACCCGATCCTGGGCGAATTGCGCACGGCGCTGAAGGATTTGGCCCCCGAGATCCCCACCATCCCGTTCTATTCGACGGTGCTGGAGGGCTTTCAGTCGCCGATGCTCGACGCCGACTACTGGGTGGCCAACGTGCGTCAGCCCGCGCGGCTCAGCCAGGCCGTCGCCGCTGCCGCCGAAGAACATGGCACGTTCATCGAGGTCAGCGCGCACCCGATCCTGACCAACGCCGTCGGCGACACGGTTGAGCCGGGCACTGCCCACCTCAGCGTCGGCACGCTGTGGCGCGACGGTGACGACACGGTGCGCTTCCACACCAGCCTGAACACGGTGCACACCAGCCATCCGCCGCAGACCCCGCATCCGGTCGAGCCACACCCGGTCTTGCCGACCACGCCGTGGCACCACAGCCGGTTCTGGGTCAGCGCCCGGCCGATCGCGCCGGTCAGAAGTGGTGTCGCGGTTGCAGGTTCGGGGACGCCGGCAGAGGGGCCGATCCCGTCGCAGTGGTATGTGAACCTGGCCTGGCCGGCCCGCGAGCTGTCCACGACCCACGGCGACGCCGACGCCTCCTGGCTGGTCATCTCCGACTCCTCCCTGGGCGACGAAATCGGCCGGGAGCTCGGCGACGAATTCGCCGCGACTGCTGAGCCGACGTCGTTACTGGCCGACGGCGCCGACCCGGCCGCGATCACCGACGCGCTCGCCGGGGTCACCCACGTGTTGTACGCGCCGCAGGTCACCGGTGACCAGTTCGACTTCGAATCCGGCTACCAGCTGTTCAACGCCGCGCGACGGCTGGCCGCTGCGATCGCCGAAATGGGCGTGGCGCCAAAGCTCTACCTACTCACCCGCAACGCCCAACCGGTCAGTGACGGCGATCGGGCGAATGCCTCGCAGGCGGTGCTGTGGGGCCTTGGCCGCACGCTGGCGCTGGAGCACCCCGAGTTCTGGGGCCGCGTCATCGACGTCGACGAGTCGGTGCCAAACGCGCCGGCCGCCCGCTACGTCGTCGCCGAGGCCGGCGCCGACGATCACGAAGACCAGGTCGTCTACCGGGCCGGCGTCCGCCGCGTCCCGCGCCTGCAGCGGGGTATGCCGCCGTCGACCCCGCCGGCCGAATTGTCCGCTGAGAAGAGCTATCTGGTGATCGGGGCGACCGGCAACATCGGTCCGCACCTGATCCGGCAATTGGCCGACTCGGGCGCGGGCACGGTGGTCGCGGTCTCGCGTAACCCCGGTTCCAAGCTCGACGACCTGGCCGCCGGCCTGGCGCCGTCGGGCACCACCCTGCTGACGGCCGCCGCCGACGCGGCCGACGAATCCGCGATGCGTGCGGTGTTCGAGCGATTCGGCGCCGACCTGCCGCCGCTGGCCGGCATCTACGTGGCGGCGTTCGGCGGTGGTCCGACCGAGCTGCTGCAGATGACTGAAGCCGATGTCACCGCGATGTTCCGGCCCAAGCTCGACGTGGTGGCGCTGCTGCACCGGCTTTCGTTGGGCCACCAACTCGAGCAGTTCGTGCTGTTCTCGTCGATCTCCGGGCTGACCGGGTCGCGCTGGCTGGCGCACTACACCGCGACCTCCACGTTCCTGGACACCTTCGCGCTGGCCCGCCGGGCCGCCGGCCTGCCGGCCACGGCGATCAACTGGGGTCTGTGGAAGTCGTTGTCCGACGGGCAATCCGAGCAGGAGCGGCAGGTCACCCTGGCCTCTGGTCTGGAGCCGATGGCCGACGACGTCGCGATCAAGGCACTGCCGTTGCTCACCGGGCCGGGCGCGGGTTCGCGACCGACGGTCGTCGCCGCCGACTGGCCGATGCTCGCGGCCGCCTACCGGACGCGGGCCGCGTTGCGCATCGTGGACGACCTGCTCTCGACCGAGAGCGCGGGCGACCAGGGCCCCGCCCTGCGCAGCACCGAGTTCCGGGATGCGTTGCGGGCGGCCGACCCGGCGCGACGGCACGCCATCCTGCTCGATCACGTCACCGCGCAGGTTGTCGGGGCGATGGGGCTGGCGTCGGCCCAACTGCTCGATCCGGCCGCGGGATTCTTCCAGTCCGGCATGGATTCGCTGATGAGTGTGACGCTGCAGCGCTCGCTGTCGGACAGTTTGGGCGAGACGCTGCCGGCCTCAGTGGTGTTCGACTATCCGACCGTCGAGGCGTTGTCGGACTACCTGGCCGCCCTTCTTCCGGAAGTGGCCGAGGCGGCCGAAGACGACAACGCGGACGCCTATGACGATTTCAGCGACGACGAACTGTTGAAACAGCTGTCGGAGAGGCTGGGTTGAGCGGGATGACTGCACCGCCAGACCGTCGGGCGATCATCACCGAGGCGCTTCGCAAGATCGATGACCTGACGGCCCGGCTGGCGATCGCCGAACAGGCCGACCTGGAACCGATTGCCGTGGTGGGCATGGCCTGCCGACTGCCGGGCGGGGTCAACAACACCGACGACTACTGGCAACTGCTGCAGGAGGGC
>NZ_JBYCLD010000287.1:0-8765 GCF_057473725.1 Mycobacterium sp. TH-M11
CAACGCGTCGACCGCTCGGCCGCGGTCGAAACGCCGAGGCGGTGCAGTAGAACGCTGGTCGGGCACCACCCCACCGCGGCGTCGAGCAGCAGATTGGCTCCTACGAATCCGGTGAGCACCCTCCATCGCGCTGAGAATTTTCGCCCCAGCGCCAAAGAAATCAACACCATGCCCCCCGCTAACAGGTGAATAATGCGCTCGAGTGTCCAGCCTTGCGGGCGTGGCATGCCAAACGCTCCCCGCTCGATCCCGGCCACGCTTTGATCGATCTGCATCAGAACTTCACTCCTCGAGTCGACGTCTGGGGCGCGGAAACCCGAACTCCCCAGTGACCAAGGACCGTATACCCCCGGGAGTAATAATCCAATCGTGTCGAACTCCTCTGGCCGCCCTGCCGGGTGAGCGGAAGTCCGTCGGGCTCATGTGTCATCTCAGACCTCACCATCACCGGCACGCCGGACGCACCGGGACGGTCAGATCGACCAAGACGGCGTCTTGCACCGTCGACGCGGTGCGCTGAAGCTCCTGCCGCACAACGCGTTCCTCGTCACCGGCACCAACGCCAGCCTCGCCAAGACGGCGCGCGGCAGTGGACTCTCCGCGACGGATCGCTCCTTAGCGGGACTCCTGGACGCGGCGCCTGTCGCCACCAATGGAGGGATACGCTCACGCCGGCGAGGTCCTGCCAAGCCTGCTACGGCGCGAGTATGGACACCGTGTTGCCGACAGCGTTGGTGACGTAGAGGTCGCCATCGGTGGGATCGAAGGCGATCCCGAGCGGGCCGCTGCCGACGTCGGCGTTGGCCACTACGGTGTTGGTGGTGGGGTCGATCATCGACACGACGCCGCTCTCGTCGCCGTTGGTGACGTAGACGTCGCCGGCGTCGGGGCCGGTGGAAGCCACCGCCACCCCATCGGGCAGGCTGCCGACGCCGATGATGGCGGTGACCGTGTTGCTGGTGGGGTCGATCACCGACACGGTGTCGCTGCCGGCGCTGGTGACGTAGATGTCGCCGGCGTCGGGACCGGCCGAGGCCACTGCCACCCCCTGCGGGGAAGTGCCGACGCCGATGGTGGCCACAACCGAGTTGTTCGACGGGTCGATCACTGACACGCTGTCGCTGTCTTGGTTGGTGACGAAGATGTCGCCGGCGTCGGGGCCGGTGGGATCGACCGCGATCGCCGTCGGGAAGTTGCCGACGGCGATGGTGTCTACCACTTTATTGGTGGTGGGGTCGATCACCGAGATGTCGTTGTTGACGGCGTTGGCGACGTAGATGTCGCCGGCCTCGGGACCGGTGGGTGACACCGCGACCGCGTAGGGGTCGCCGCCGACGGTGATGGTGTCGACCACGGTGTTGTTGGTGGGGTCGATCACCGACACGGTGTAGCCGCCGAAGTCGGTGACGTACAGATCGCCGGCCTCGGGGCCGGTGGGAGACTCGGCGATCGCGAATGCGTTGCCGCCGACGTGGATAGTGTCGACCACGTTGCCCTGGGGGTCGATCACCGCCACGTTGCCGTTGCCCTCCTCGGTGACGTAGGTATCGCCGGCGTTGGGACCGGCGGTTTCCACCGCCACTCCGTAGGGCCCGACCCCGAGCGTGTTGACGCCGACGGTGCCGATCGGGATCGGGGCACCGGGTCCGGCGGCTCCGTCAGCGCCGTTGGCGCCCACAGTGCCGTACATGCTGGTGCCGCCGTCACCGCCCGCCCCGCCTGAACCGCCGGCGCCGAGGGAGCCGTCGAGTGCACCTGTACCGCCCTGACCTGGCAGGCCGCCCGCACCGCCGGCACCACCAGCACCGCCGGTGCCGCCGTTGCTGAACAGGCCGGTCGCATCGCCGCCGGCTCCACCTGTGCCGCCGTCACCGCCGGTGCCACCGACACCGCCCGCCACACCGGGCAGGGCACTGTTGTCGGTCCCGGCAACACCGTTCGCGCCGGTGCCGCCGTCGCCGCCGGTGCCGCCATCGCCGTAGAACTGCCCGCCGGTCCCGCCGGCGCCACCGTCACCGCCGTCGCTGCCGGGAGTAGTGGCAGCCGCGCCGTCGCCGCCGTCGCCGCCGTCGCCGTACAAGCCGGCGTCTCCGCCGGTGCCGCCGTTACCGGCCGCATCGGTGGCACCCGCGCCGCCGTTGCCGAAGTACAAGCCGCCGCCCTGCCCGTCCGCTGCGGCCAGCGAACCGTCCGGGGTGCCGTTGGCGCCGTCACAAATCAGCCCGCAGGCACCGCTGCTGGCCAGCGCGGCGGGATCGGCGTGCGCGAACGACGAGTTGAGCTCGGCGTCGATTTCCTGACCCAGCGTGCTGTTGATCCAGCTCTGCTCCTGCTCGATGATCGGGTTGGTCGCACTCGCAGACTCGGCAACCGATGCGGGTTCGGAACCGTTCAGGGCAGCCGCGGCCGCGGTGTCGGGCGCGCCGAAGTCGGTGTTGAGGTTGGTCAGAAAGCTGTCGGTCCAGGTAGTCAGGTCCGTGGCCAGGCTGGGGTCGAGACCTGAGATGGAGTCGGTCACCGACGCCACGATGGGCTGAATGATCGGGTCCAGAATCGCGTCGATGTCGGCCGTGGCCGGCGCCGCAGCGCCGGTCGCTATCGCGGCGGCTGCCGCGAACACCCCGAGGACACCACCCGCGGCCAGCCCACACCTGCGCGCTCTAAAACGGCCGGGCCCCATGGCGCTCTCGATGTCGACGCGACCAGCCATTACGTGCCTTCCCCCGGGACGAGATATCTAGGACGGCGCAGCGCCAATACGAACGCTGAGCAGCACGCTATTTCTATCAGACTTTTTTAAGTCAAGCGATTTGCAGCCGCGTGATGGAATTGTAGGTGCTAAAGCCGTTGCAGCACAACGCATTCCGGCGGCCATTGAATTGTTCGCATCACAGCCTGCAAAGGTTTTTCTCATGTGCTGCTGGAAAATTCCTGGATCGATCGAAGCGGAACTGATTATGGCGTTGCTTGATTCGAGCTTGGGAAATTTCAGTGACGCCCGTGGCACTCCCGTGCGCCGCCACGCCCGCAGATGCGCGCTCTAGTGACTGTCCGAACATGTGACATTGACAAATGGCACAGTCCGTGATGACGTATCGGACGTGATGGACGACGACCCGAGTACCGTTTCCCGACCGCCGCTCAGGACGTCGAGGCCGGCTACCGGTGGCTGCTTGGTCAGGGGTACGCCGCATCCGACATCGTCAGTGCGGCCGATTCGGCGGGTGGTCATCTGACCTGCGACATGCTGCTGGCCCATGCCGGCCATGCCAAAAAATTTCGCCCCGCCGGCGTGGTCCTGTTTTCACCGTTGATCGACCTCACCCTGCAGTTGGCCGCGCAGCAAGAGCGGGTGCGCCACGGCCCGGCAATGTCGGCGTCCGCGGCACGCGAAATGGTCGCCCTCTACACCCAGGGGCACGACCCGGGTCACCCGCGACTTCGCCTCGATTCCACTGACGCCGGCCAGTTGCCACCAACTTTGATCCAAGTCGGAGAGTTCGAAATGCTCAGCGCCGACGCCCAGTACCTCGACACCGAGATCCGCGCGGCCGGGGCGCCAGCACGCACGAAATCTGGCCGGGCATGGTGCATGTCTTTCAGGCGTTGCCCCACCTGGCACCAGAGGCCAGGCCTGCGTTGCGCCGGGCGGCGGCGATTGTCGCCGACGTGTACGGCGGCACCGCGGCCAGCAAAAGCGTTGCAAACCAGACGCTTTCCGGATAGCCCGTCCGGCCTTTGGCTCACAACCGCCCAATGAACTGTTCGGGAAAGGAACATACTGATCATGGCGATGGATCTGGACAACATGCTGCAAAAGATCAAGGACAAGCAATGGGCTCTGGTCGACATCGATTGGGAGGCACCAGGAGCCGAACTGATCGAGCCGGAACTGTGGGCCAAGCTCAAGCCGTTCCTCACCGACCTGATGTGGATCGAGAACGTCGGCGCCCGCGGCTTCGCCGCCCTGGCCAAGAAGGCTCCCAACCCGACGCTGAAGAGCATCTACCAGCACTTCCATGCCGAGGAGCAGAAGCACGCCAACGCCGAACTCGCATTGATGCGCCGCTGGGGAATGCTCGACAACGACGAGATCCCGACGCCGAACGTCAACGTGCAGTTGATCATCAACTTCCTGGACAAACACGCCGACGGAATGAGTCTGCCGTTTCTGGGCACGGTGATACCGATGCTCGAAGTGGCTCTCGACGGCGCGCTGATCAAGTTCATCACCGATGAGGTCAAAGATCCCATCGCTCAGGAGGTTTTCCAACGGATCAACTCTGACGAGTCCCGCCACCTCGCGGTGGATTTCGAGGTGATCGATCTGCTCGGGCACTCCACCATGCGCCGGATGCTCATCGACACCGCCGCCGGCTGGCTCAATCCACAGATACTCGTCGGCATCTTGAGCTACGTCGCACTCTTGAACAAGATGCGCGACAACATCTTTGCCATGGGCGTCAATGAGGAGAAGCTGTACACCGCGATACGCCGGTTCCAAAGCGTCGGTGAGCGCAGTGCGTTCGCGCGCAAGCTGCCGATGTACCGGCTGGTGTCCTGGCACGGCAGGAAGGTGATCGACCGGACCTCCAAATACCACTGGTTGGCCGACTCGCTGGTGAAGGCGACCAGCGTCATCCCGATGCCGCTGGTACATCGCACCCCCACCTGGTCGCAGGAATTGACCTACGAGCCGGTCGCTTAGAGGAGCACCACACTATGACGACGACCTCTGTGGCCATCATCGGAGCCGGCTTTGCCGGCATCGGCGCCGCCATTCGTCTCAAAGACCGCGGAATCACCGATGTCGTGATCCTCGAACGTGATTCACGAGTCGGCGGTACCTGGCGCGACAACACCTACCCGGGCGCGGCGTGCGACATCCCGTCCCGGCTGTATTCCTACAGCTTCGCGCCGAACCCGGATTGGTCCCATACCTACTCGGGCAGCGACGAGATTCTCCGCTACATCGACGGCATGGTCGAATCCTCGGGTATCGCAGGACAAATTCGATTCGGGCACACGGTCACCGCCGCGGCCTACGACCCGGACGCGGGACGGTGGACCTTGGGCGTCGAGGGCCGGGAACCGGTATACGCCCGGACCGTAATCGTCGCCTCGGGTCCGCTGTCGAATGCGAGCTTGCCCAACCTACCGGGTATCGACAGCTACGAAGGACGCAAAATCCACAGTGCCCGTTGGGATCACGACTATGACTTCAGCGGCAAGAAAGTGGCGGTCATCGGCACCGGTGCCAGCGCGGTTCAGATCGTGCCGGAACTGGTCAACGTGGCCGAGTCGGTGAAGGTGTTTCAGCGCACGCCGGGATGGGTGCTGCCGAAGATCAACGGACAAACCAGCGGATGGGTCAAGCGGCTCTATGCACAGCTGCCGCTGACCCAGAAGCTGTCTCGTTCGGCCTGGTATTGGGGTCACGAGTCGGTTGCCCTGGGAGTGGTGTGGGAGAGTCCGTTCACCCGACTCGTGGAGGCTGTCAGTCGGGCGACCCTGCGTATGCAGGTCAAGGATCCCTGGCTGCGACGGCAGTTGAAGCCCGACTTCTCGGCCGGCTGCAAGCGGCTGCTGATGACCAGTGACTACTATCCGGCGCTGCAAGCCCCGAACTGCAAATTGGTGACGTGGCCGATAGCGCGGCTGTCGCCCAAGGGTATTCGTACCGTTGAAGGCATCGAGCACCAGTTCGACGCCATCGTGTTCGCCACCGGATTCGATGTGTCCAAGACCGGTACCCCTTTCCCGATCACCGGCATGGACGGACGCGATCTCGCCTCGGAGTGGAGCAGCGGGGCGTATGCCTACCGCAGTGTCGCGGTATCGGGTTATCCCAACCTGTATTTCACCTTCGGCCCGAACTCGGGGCCCGGTCACAGTTCGGCCCTGGTCTATATGGAAGCCGAGATCGACTACATCGTCGACATGATCGACAGACTGTTGCGGTTCGGCTGGAAATCCCTCGATGTCCGCCCCGAAGTGCAGGACCGGTACAACGCCGACATTCAGCAGCGACTGCAGGCCACCACGTGGAACTCCGGATGCCAGAGTTGGTATCTGACCGCAGACGGGTTCAATGCCACGATGTATCCCGGTTTCGCCACCCAATTCGTCAACCAGTTCAAGAAGGTGGATCTTGCGGACTACACGATCACCGCGGCGCCGAAGAGCGACCATCCCGTCCTGGCCGGATAGATTCCCATGATGACCGAGTACCGGATAGACGACCTTGCGCGGGAAGCCGGGACAACCACACGTAACGTGCGGGTCTACCAGGAGAGCGGCCTGCTCGCCAGGCCGCAACGGCGAGGTCGCGCGTCGATCTACACCGACCGGCACCTCCGCCAGCTACGGGCAGTGACCCGGCTGCTCAAGGAGGGCTTCACCGTCAAACACATCTTGCGCTTCGTGACCGGATTGCAAAGTGGCCAAGGGTTAGTCGAGGTTCTCAATCTCGACGACCTGAGCGAGTTGGTGACGTCGCCATGGTCGCATCCGGAATCTCGAACCATGTCGCGACAGCAGTTGGAGGACAGGCTCGGCGCCTTGGACGAGACCACGCTACGTCGCCTGTGCGCCGGTGGGGTGATCGAAACGACCGGGGATTCCGACAGCTATCGGGTGCCAGACCGACGCGTCATCGATGACTTCGCGATGCTCGTGTCGCGTGGAATGCCACTGACCGCCATCGTGGAGACCACCACCACGGTGGACCAGAAGCTCGACGATGCCGCACGTGCGCTGGCGGGTCTCGGGCACACCGAGATCGTCAGGCAACGAGGACCCGGGTGGTACCCAGGTAACGACAGCGAACTGGCCTGGGCCGCTGACCTTATCGACGTCATGCGCCGAGTGGCGCGACGGGCCGCTCACGCCAGCCTGGATCGGGCACTCGACCATGCTATTCGCGCCGAGGTGCGGGAATACCAGACTGCCGAGGCTGCCGATGCCCCGAAGGGGCCGGCCGCGACCAGGTAAGTCACCGGCTCCGTCGAGCCTAGACAGTCAATCTCACGTTAGGGGAAAGTAGTTATGGCACAACCGCGTTCATCTTGGATGACCGACGATCTGCAGGCGTTGCGCGAACTGGCACGCGACTTCTTCGCCAAGGAGCTCACTCCGCACGCCGACAAGTTCATCGAGCAGCACCACGTCGATCGGGAATTGTGGACCAAGGCGGGCGACCTAGGCCTCCTGTGTATGTCGATCCCCGAGGAGTACGGCGGTGGCGGCGGCACATTCGCCCACGAGGCGGTGCTCATCGAGGAGCAGGCACGCGCATTCGACACCTCTTGGGGTGCGAGCCTGCACAACGGAATCGTCGCGCACTACCTGCTGGCCTACGGCACCGATGAGCAGAAGCGGCAATGGCTCCCGAAGATGGCCAGCGGCGAGGTTGTCGGGGCGATTGCGATGACCGAGCCCGGCACGGGGTCCGACCTGCAGAACGTCCAGACCAGGGCCATCCGCGAGGGCGATGAGTACGTCGTGAACGGCTCGAAGACGTTCATTACCAACGGATCACAAGCCGACCTTGTGATCGTGGTGGTCAAGACCGACACCGCCCAGGCCGCTGCCGGTATCTCGCTGGTACTGGTCGAGGCGGATCGGGCGGGCTATCGATGCGGCCGGGTGCTCGACAAGCTGGGGCAGCGGGGTCAGGACACCGCCGAGTTGTTCTTCGACGATGTCCGCATCCCGGCCGCGAATCTCCTCGGCACCAGCGAAGGCCAGGGATTCATTCAGCTCATGCAGCAGCTACCCCAGGAGCGGCTGATCATCGCCGTCGCCTCGGTAGCGGGCATGGAGGAAGCGCTCGCGCACACGATTCGGTACACCAAAGACCGACATGCGTTCGGCAAACCCATTTTTGCGTTCCAGAACACCAAGTTCAAGCTCGCCGAAGCCGCTACCGAGACCGCGATTGCCCGCGTCTTCGTCGACGATTGCATCACCAAACACCTGGCAGGCCAGCTCGATATCCCCACCGTCGCAATGGCCAAGTGGTGGACCACAGAACGCGCGATGTCTGTCGCGGACGAATGTCTGCAATTGCATGGCGGCTACGGATACATGACCGAGTACCCGATCTCGCGGGCCTGGGTCGACAATCGCGTCCAAAAGATCTACGCGGGCACCAACGAGATCATGAAGGAGATCATTGCCCGATCGCTGTGAGGTCAAGTAGGTCGCGCTGCGAGCGAACCCAATTCACTGCCCCTGGTGGGCTGAGCGAGTAACGTCACCGTTCAGGCGCAGGAAGCTCCATCTCAACAAGGGGAATGCCATGCGACAGCCCGAGCTCACCAGCCTCGTCGGCCTGCGGGACGGCGAGGGAGACCGACTCCTTCTCGTCCGCGTGGACCGGCCCGATGGGCGCAACGGCTACCTGCTGAGGGTCGGAACAGGAAAGGTGTGCTTGACTGCCGGCGATCTGGCGCGCCTGAGCGCCGCCATCCGGTTCGAATTGGTGTCGGCGAACCGGATCCGCGTGGTCAACTGGGCGGTCCAGCTGCTGATCATGTGCGCGTTGGCGTGGCTTCTCGCGACGGTGGTAACTGGACCGTTGTTTGCTTACCCGTGGTCGCAATAGATGGGACTAGGCGCGAAATGTGCTCTAGCGCAAGGTACTAACCTCGGCTGACAGCATCGGCAGACACGCCGTTGCCACCGCTTTGATGCTCGCGTAGCGCGGTGAGCGCGCGGGCGGTGGCGGCGTGGTGTGCCTCGGTCAGGGCGGCGTCTTCGGC
>NZ_JBYCLD010000288.1:0-3415 GCF_057473725.1 Mycobacterium sp. TH-M11
AGGAGTTCATCACCCAGTTGGGTCGCAACTTCCAGGTCATCTACGAACAGGCCAACAGCCACGGCCAAAAAGTTCAGTCGGCCGGCAACAACATGTCCTCCACCGACTCCGCCGTCGGCTCCAGCTGGGCCTGACGTCCACTACGCCAACGTCGTTGGCGTTCAACGCAATTCGTGGCGCCGGCAGCGCCCGCACCGAGCGGGCCTGTCGGCGTTTTCGTTGCAGTCGAGTCACAACAGCACCGACGACTGGTTCACCCCATTTTTTGAAATCGTGACCACCTGCGATATCAACCAGGCCCGGCTGTGACGGGTGGGGTTAGCGGAGCAAGGCGACCACACCACCGCAGGGCAGTCCGATCCCGCGCTCGGCGGTACCCGTGGTAACGACTAGCCTGAACGGCAACCTCGCGACAAGGAGCGTCCATGGAAGGCTTTGCCGGAAAAGTTGCCGCAGTGACGGGCGCCGGATCGGGAATCGGCCGGGCGCTGGCTCTCGAACTCGGCCGCTCGGGCGCCTCGCTCGCGATCAGCGACGTCGACCTCGAGGGACTCGCCACCACCGAGGAGCAACTCAAGGCCATCGGCGCTGCGGTGCGCGCCGACCGACTCGACGTCACCGAGCGCGAAGCCTTCGCGATCTACGCCGACACCATCAACGAGCACTACGGCAAGGTCAACCAGATCTACAACAACGCCGGCATCGCCTACACCGGCGACGTCGACATCACCGCGTTCAAGGACATCGAGCGGGTGATGGATGTCGACTTCTGGGGAGTTGTCAACGGCACCAAGGCTTTTCTGCCGCACCTGATCGCCTCCGGCGACGGCCACGTCGTCAACGTGTCCAGCCTTTTCGGGCTGTTGTCAGTGCCCGGGCAGGCCGCCTACAACTCGGCCAAGTTCGCGGTCCGCGGCTTCACCGAGGCACTGCGACAGGAGATGGTGCTCAACCGGGAACCAGTCAAGGTGACGACGGTGCACCCCGGTGGGATCAAGACCGCGATCGCGCGTAACGGCCTGACCGCGCAGGGCGTGGACCCCGCAGCACAGTCGAAGGTCTTCGACAAGCGATTGGCCAGCACCACCCCGGAGCGCGCGGCCGAGATCATCTTGGACGGGGTCCGCAAGAACAAGGCCCGGGTGCTGGTCGGCAACGACGCCGTGGTGATCGATCTGATCGTGCGAATCACCGGATCGGGCTATCAGCGACTGTTCGCCCCGGTCATCGGCAGGATCAAGCCGCCGTCACGCTAGCCAACCCGGCGCATCAGCGGCCGAGCGGATGCTCGTTGAGCCAGGCGTCGGCCACCGCCTGCGGATCGGCGCCCCCGGCGACCTGGCGGCGCATGTCGACCAGCGCGGCGGTATCCAGCACGCCGGCCACCTCGTTGACCGCCAGCAGTTGGCGAGTCGACAACTCGTTGCGGCGGTACAGCGGCACCACGTTCTCGGCCTGCACCAGCGCCGGCTTGCCGTCAGTGAGCACCACCAGATCGCCCGGCACGCTCGGATCGGCCGTGGTGGTCCAGGCCGCCGTCAGCTCGCCCGACTTCACGGCCGCGAAAAGCGTTGCATTGTCCGAGAATTCGCGACTCTCGGGTAGCCGGCACCGCCCCACCGTCGACGGTGTCACCGCACCGGCCAGCGACCCGACGCTCAGCCCGTCGCAGTGGCGGGTCAGCACGCCGAGATCGCTGCCGCCCCACGCCTTCGACGTCGACCCGGCGACCGCCAACGCGGGTTTGTCCTCGGCGGCGGTGGCGTAGTCACCGGCCGCGATACCCTCCGGCAAGGCGCCGATCATCGCCTTGTAGACCTGCGCTTCCGACCGGGCGTCGGCACCCGGCTGGAAGACCTGCAGCACCCGGCCGGTGAGACCGGGGACGACGACGAACGCACCGGTGTCCAACTTGGACAACGGGTCTGGCGCTTGCTGGGTGCGCGCCGGAAAACCGTAGGACCGCAAGGCGCCGGTGTAGACGTCGGCCAGCAGCGTCGACTCGACACCGGCCCGCGACCCGACTACCAGTTCGCCCGGTTGCTGGGCGCGGTGGCCGCATCCCGCGCTCGCCAGCACGACGGTCAACGCCAGCGCGGCGAACCGGCCGGTGTTCACTCCGCGGTATCTGCAGCCGCCGCGACGGCGGCGGCGACCGCCGGCTCGACCCGCGGGTCCAGCGGGCTCGGAACGATGCGATCCATCGCCAAGTCGTCGACGGCGATGGAGTAAATCGCTTCGGCCGCAGCCATTTTCATATTTTCGGTGATTCGGCGGGCCCCGGCGTCGAGTGCGCCGCGGAACACGCCGGGGAAGGCCAGCACGTTGTTGATCTGGTTCGGAAAATCGCTGCGCCCGGTGGCCACAATCGCCGCGTGCCTGGCCGCCACATCCGGCTGGACCTCCGGGTCGGGATTGGACAGCGCGAACACGATGCTCTTGGGCGCCATGGTGGCGATCAGTTCCTCGGGAACCACGCCGCCGGAGACGCCGACGAAGACGTCGGCGTCCTCGATCGCCTCGACCATGCCGCCGGTGCGCCTCTGCGGGTTGGTACGGTCCGCGAGTTCGGCTTTGACACCGTTCATGTCGGCCCGGTCGCGGTGCAGGATGCCCTGCGAATCGAGCACGGTGATATCCGCAATGCCCTTGTTCTGAAGCAGATTGGCACACGCGACGCCGGCGGCGCCGGCACCGCAGACGACCACCCGCAGCCTGGCCATGTCGCGGTTGAGTACGGTCGCGGCGCCCATCAGCGCGGCGAGCACGACGATCGCGGTGCCGTGCTGGTCGTCGTGCATCACCGGGCAATCCAGCGCCTCGATGACGCGACGCTCGATCTCGAAGCAGCGTGGCGCGGCGATGTCCTCGAGATTCACCGCACCGAACGTCGGCCGCAGTCGCACCAGGGTCTCGACGATCTCGTCGGGTTCCTTGGTGTCGAGCACGATCGGGATGGCATCGAGGCCGGCGAACGCCTTGAACAGCCCGCACTTGCCTTCCATCACCGGCAGTGACGCGGCGGGCCCGATGTCGCCCAGGCCGAGCACCGCGCTGCCGTCGCTGACGACCGCGACCAGCCGTCCCGACCAGGTGTAGCGGGCGGCCAGCGTGTGATCGCCGGCGATCGCGCGGCTCACCTGCGCCACACCCGGGGTGTAGGCGATCGACAACGAGCGCTGGGTGTCCAGCGCCATCGTCGAACCGACGGAAAGCTTGCCCCCCGAATGCGCCTCGAAGATCTCCGCATCGGTGATCGCGCCTTCGTCCGCATGGGTCTGTATCGATTCAATCAACTCAGACACGCAGCCCAGCGTACTGACTTACCCATTAGTAGCCCTAATCGACAGCGGTGACACCACCTGGCTCCGAAATCACCCTCGTGCACTCGGCTGAGCAGCAATCGGAGGTGGCC
>NZ_JBYCLD010000289.1:0-3169 GCF_057473725.1 Mycobacterium sp. TH-M11
TGGAAGACCTGCACGGTCTGCTGGAAGGGCGGTTGGCCGAGGCCTCCGGTCCCGCCGATGACGACGCGGACCGACACGCCGCCTCGTCTAATTGACACCGCTGCGCAGAAGCGGTGTTTTCACAGGCAGAGACTCCGCAATTGTTGTCACTGGAGTCACCAGTGTTATGTATGGTGACCTAGTTCACGAGGCTCACGCGGTATCGCGGGCCCCACGACGCCCGAGGACTAGGCAGGTCGAGTGCGGGGAGGGGGACGCATGGGCGCACGTCCGGCCCTTGCAACCATGCGGAGACGGGTACTGCGTATGCCAAAAGCCCCGAAAGTGCCTGCGTCCGTTGTCCATACGAAGTCTACCGTTCGCAACGCCGCGACTCGCGGCATGCAGGCCACCCGAATCCCGGTGGCGCTGGCCGCGATCGCGGCGACTTCTCAGTCCGCCCGTTGCACTGTCCAGCGCACCCTGACACGCACCGCAAGTTCGTCGGCGTTCGGAGTGGTGATGATCGCCTGCCTGATCTACCCGAGCGTCGAAGGCGCCGGCGCCCCGCCGTTCCCGCTGGCCAAATCGACCGTGCACGACGCCGCCATCACCCCGGTTGCCGCCGTTGCGCGAGTCTCTGGCGACCCGACCGGCCCGCTGGTGGTCGCCGTCACGCACCCCACGATCGGCTTCCACGTCGCCGAAGCCGCCGCGGCCGCTCCCCCGCCGACCGTCGTGGTGAGCAACCTAGGCGCGCTGGGCATTCCGACGGTCGCGCTGACCGCCTACCGCAACGCCGAACGGATGATGGCCGTCTCCGACCCGGCCTGTGGCATCAGCTGGAATCTGCTGGCCGGTATCGGCCGTATCGAGTCCGGCCATGCCGGCGGCGGTGCCACCGACGCCCGCGGCACTGCGGTGCGGCCGATCTTCGGGCCGACGCTGGACGGCACGCTTCCGGGCAACGAGGTGGTGGTCCAGAGCGTCGCATCCGGACGCGTCAGTTACGCCCGCGCGATGGGGCCGATGCAGTTCCTGCCGGGCACCTGGGCGCGCTACGCCTCCGATGGCGACGGCGACGGGGTCGCCGATCCGCAGAACCTCTACGACGCCACGCTGGCCGCCGCCCGCTACCTGTGCAGCGGCCACCTGAACCTGCGCGACCAGTCGCAGGTGTTGTCGTCGATCCTGCGCTACAACAACTCGATGCCCTACGCCCAGAACGTGCTGGGCTGGGCCGCGGCCTACGCCACCGGCGTGGTGCCGGTCGATCTGCCGCCACTTGTCGGGCCGGCGCCACCGCTGGGTGATGCCCACCTCGAGCACGCCGAGGGCCTCGGGCCCAACCTGCCGCTGAACATGCACGGGCTGTCATCGGCCGACCCGCTGGCCCGAATGCCGCTGATCGACCTCAGCGGAAACCCCGGTGACGGCCAACCGTGGTCGGCGCAGGGGCCGGGTGGCTACAGCCCGTCGTGCACGGTGATCTGCATCGGGGAGCAGGCTCCCGGGCCCGCGCAGATCAACACGCCACCGGCGAGCGCTGTGGCGCCACCGGCTCCGTTCGGCATATTTCCACCGCCGGTTGCCCCGCCGAACCCCTTCGCGCCCTTCGCGCCACCCGCTGCTCCCCCGGCCTGACCGGCCGCTTCCGTACGCGCTCTAGACTCGAGATCCTGATGACCGATCCGACTGCACACGTTCGCGCCGCGCTGGCCAAGGTGATCGATCCCGAGCTGCGCCGCCCCATCACCGAACTCGGGATGGTCAAGGGTATCGAGGTGGGCCCCGGCGGCGATGTGCACGTCGAGATCTATCTGACCACCGCCGCATGCCCGAAGAAGACCGAGATCAGCGACCGGGTACGGCAAGCCGTCGCCGACGTACCGGGCACCGGCGCCGTCCGCGTCAGCCTCGACGTGATGAACGACGAGCAGCGCACCGAGTTGCGCAAACAGTTGCGCGGCGATTCCCGCGAACCGGTCATCCCGTTCGCCCAGCCGGCTTCGCTGACCCGGGTGTACGCCATCGCCTCCGGCAAAGGCGGCGTCGGCAAATCGACGGTGACGGTCAACCTGGCTGCGGCGATGGCCGCGCGTGGGCTTTCGGTCGGGCTGCTCGACGCCGACATCCACGGCCACTCGATCCCGCGGATGATGGGCACCACCGACCGGCCCACCCAGGTGGAGTCGATGATCCTGCCGCCGATCGCGCACGAGGTGAAGGTCATCTCGATCGCGCAGTTCACTCAGGAGAACACCCCGGTAGTGTGGCGCGGGCCGATGCTGCACCGGGCGCTGCAGCAGTTCCTGGCCGACGTGTACTGGGGCGACCTGGACGTGCTGCTGCTCGACCTGCCACCGGGCACCGGTGACATCGCGATCTCGGTCGCTCAGCTGATCCCGAACGCCGAAATCATCGTCGTCACGACACCGCAACTGGCCGCGGCCGAGGTGGCCGAGCGGGCCGGCAGCATCGCGCTGCAGACCAAGCAACGGGTCGTCGGCGTGGTGGAGAACATGTCCGGACTGTTGCTGCCGGACGGTTCGACGATGCAGGTGTTCGGCGCAGGTGGCGGCGCTCAGGTCGCCGAGCGACTGACCCGAGCCATGGGCGCCGACGTGCCACTGCTGGGCCAGATTCCGCTGGATCCCGCGCTGGTCGCCGCGGGGGACGCCGGCCTGCCGGTGGTGCTCAGCGCTCCCGACTCGCCCGTGGGCACCGAGCTGCAGCGGGTTGCCGACAGCCTGTCTGCCCGCCGCCGTGGATTGGCCGGCATGTCACTGGGATTGGACACCAGCCGGCGCTGAGCTCAGGTGGCGTCGGGGTCGAACGGCGCCGGCCCGCTGAACGGTTGCGGCGGCGGCGGTGGCGTGACCGGTTGGCGCGCAATATTATCCGCGGGGCTGCCGATCGGATCGTCGAAGCTACGGAACAGCGAGTCGTCGCCGTCGAACAGATGCTTGGTCAAGGCCGCCCGCGGCGTCATGCCGCGCAGCTTCTGCAACTCCGACAGCGGCTCGCGCAGGTGGTCGAACTCCGGTCCGATGTCCTCCCGCAACTGGGTCGTCATGCCGCTGAGGTAGTCGCGGGCCTGACCCAGCGCGGTGGACGTCCACCGGATCGCGCCGGGCAGACGCTCGGGTCCCAGAACGACCAGGCCGACCACGATGAGGACCAGGATCTC
>NZ_JBYCLD010000290.1:0-3110 GCF_057473725.1 Mycobacterium sp. TH-M11
CCGACACCGGCGACGGCTCAGTAGCCGTGATCAGCCCAAGCTAAATGCCGTTGACCTACACCTAAGCGCGGCCATGCGCTCAAAGACGAATCGGCACATGCTTTTCCGCGCAGGCGTCGGTCACTGCCGCCATGACATCCTGGGTGCGCAGCGTCTCGAGGTCTTCAATCGTGACCGAGCCTCTTGCGGTGCGGTGCTGGGCGGCCACCCGGGAATCCCGCAGCCGCTCAGCCCGTTCGACGACGTTGCGGGCGAAGCGCCCGTTCTGCATCACGTCGATGCCGTGCGTCCCGTCCGGCGACAGGTAGGCCCGCAGCGTCTTGCACGCCATGTTCAGTGCTTCGCGCGCAGCGGGTTCGATGACCGTCGCCCGTGGCTGTCCGTAACGCACCGCGATCTCGACCAGTTCATCGGGGGCGTAGGAGGCGAACCGCAGCTTGCGATTGAATCGGCCAGCCAAACCCGGGTTCACCGTGAGGAATTCGTCGACTTCCTTCTCATATCCCGCGCCGATGAAGCAGAAGTCGAAGCGATGCACCTCTAGGGCCACCAGAAGCTGGTTGACCGCTTCCATGCCGATCATGTCCGGCCGGCCGTCGTGGTGACGCTCGACCAGGCTGTAGAACTCGTCCATGAAGAGGATGCGGCCAAGCGAACGGGCAATCAGCTCATTGGTTTTCGGACCGGAGGCGCCGATGTGCTCGCCGCAGAAATCGGCGCGTTTGACTTCGATGATCTCGGGATGGCGCACAATGCCCAGTCCGGCGTAGATCTTGCCCAGCGCCTCGGCCGTCGTCGTCTTACCGGTACCGGGCGGGCCGACCAACAACATGTGGTTGGTCTGATTGGTGACCGGCAACCCGGCGGCCATCCGCAAGGCGCGGACTTCGATCTGGTCTTCCAGTTCTGCGACCGCGCGCTTGACTTCGCTGAGCCCGACCTGATTGTTGAGCAGCGTCCGGCCCTCGGTCAGTAGTTCCTCGCGCCGCTCCTCGTTCTGTTCAGCGCGGCGATCCGATGCCGACCGCTCGGTGCTGACATCCCACTTGTTGGTGCGGGTGTTGATGGTCTCCTCGTCGGTGACGACCAGCCGCAGCTGCGGGTCGGCCAGCGCCTCCTTGGCCGCCTCGATCAACGCCCCGTTGATCGTCGCCTTGGACAGCCAGATCTGAGCCTTGTCTTCCTCGTCGAGCTGGCGGTGCGCCATCCCTCGCACATAGGCGAGATCAGCTGCGATCAAAGGAAATTCGTTGGGGTCGATCGCGGTGACCGCGATGTCGACCAATTGATGGCGGCCGGCCTCGACCGCGCCGCCGGCGCGCAGATCGACCCGGCCCGCCCAGTCAAGCGCGACGCGCGCCTGCCCGAGATGGACCGCTGCGTGCGCGGCCAGCGCGTTGGTCGCCGCAGTAACCGCCGACATGATGATCGCCTGCGGCGGCAAGACCGTCGCCGCCACCGAGATCACGTCGGGCCATCGTTGGGTCGCGAACATCAGGTAGGCGCGCACGTATTGCTGCCACTGATGGTTTTCCCAAGTATCCAGCAGGGCCGGGTCTTGCAGCAGCGCTTCGGCTTTCTCGTATTGGGCGTCGTCGATCAGCGCGCTGGCCAGCGCCAGACCGGCATGCGAGGACTCCGTCACCGAAATCGACAGGAACGGTCCGGCCTTCACGGCTGCCGATAGCCGCACACCCAGCCGATTGGTTTCCCGGTGCAACCGCGCACCGTACGCATAGAGCTGCTGCAGCGTCGACAATTCCTCGTCGCCGGCAGCGATCCGGCCCAGCCACGCATCGGCCATCGACTGGTCCAGGTCGCTGGCCTCGCGAAACCGCGCCTGTGCGGCCGACACATCGGTGTCGAATGCCGCCATAGCTTGGTCGAACCGCTTGCGTGCGGCGGCCGTGTCGGTACTGGTCAAGCGCCGCTCCCCTAGTCGACCGATTCGAGTTCAGACGTGCCGATCCTCGTCGGTTCCAAAGATATGTACCGATTTTCGGCCCTGAACAGCTCGACCTCGACCGTATGTATTTTCCCGGCGGAGGTTACGTCGACGGTCGCGGGACCGACCTGCGTGATGACCACATCGGCGGATCCACGGTATGGCGTTCCGGGTTCGCCGATCGAGATCAGCGTGTTGGGTCGGGGCGCGGGAGTGACTGTCCCGTCGACGACACTGACCGTCGTGCCGGCGATCGGCCGTACCTGGGTTCCCACCGCAATCTCGGGCATCCGCACACTGGCCCACCGTTGCAGGTCTCGGGTGTGCACGGTGATGCGTTCACCGGCACCGGCCAGCCGCACCACGATTCGTTTGGCCAACGCGTCTTGCGCCGCAATGTGTACTCGACTGAATTCGCCCGGATCGTCGAGCGGCAGCATCAACCGGTTACCGGCGTCTACCTTGCCCACGAGCACACCGGACGGTCCAATCGGAATGACCAACGCTCGGTCGAGCACACCGCGGCGAACGCCTCGCAATGTGGGCATCGGCCCGCACAGGTTGGCCGCGATCGCGCGCGCCTGCTCTCCCGGCAAGATCTGGAACATGACGCTCGGTGGAGCCGTCGGCGGCTGTGCGCTGCGCACGGTGGTCGTGGCCGTCACGCTGCCATCGCCGAACACGGTGATGTTCTGGATGAGTCCATCTATCCGCAGCGCCCAGGCATGCGCCAGGTTCTCCGCAATGATGTCCTCCGGCCGATACCAGTAAGTGGTCAACCAGCCGCCCTCGCCTCGGGTCGTCCGCCAGCGCTGATGGTGCGCGTTCAATCCGGAGTTGCCCAGCCGACGCTCCAACTCCACGATGTCGGTGGCGGTCGCGACCTTCGCGCGAATGCCGTTCTGCCGCAATGCCGCCGCGATCCGCTGCGCCGCGGCCAGCGTCGCGGTACCGATCGAGGTCCGCCACTGCAGCGCCTCGGCATTGCGCAGCGCGGCGATCCGCACAATCAACCACGTCTCCCGCTGCCCGGCGTAGGGCGGGGTGCCGATCAGGGTGTCGTAGACGCGGGGGTAGTCGCCGGTGCTGCGCCGTCGCGACCCGACGCTGACCACGCTGAGCGAATCGATGGCAAGCCCGAGGCTCTGCTGCAACAACGGCCGCA
>NZ_JBYCLD010000291.1:0-41866 GCF_057473725.1 Mycobacterium sp. TH-M11
AAAACGGCCCCCGGAGTGATCTCCGAGGGCCGTTTCTACTAGTAGCGGGGACAGGATTCGAACCTGCGACCTCTGGGTTATGAGCCCAGCGAGCTACCGAGCTGCTCCACCCCGCGACGGGTGAATATGAGGTTACGCCAACGCGCCCGACGCCACCAAATCGCGCGCTCACCAGCGCTACTTCACGTTGTTGTACTTGGTGATCGCCTCGTCGAGCCGCTGCAGCGCCGAGCCGTAGGCGCCGAAATCGCCGGACTTCTGCGCGTCGCGTGCCGCCCCCATCGCCGTCTCGACGTCCTTGAGCGCAGCCGCTTTCGCCGGCGACAAGCTGACCGCCGCGCTGGGCGGGGGCGCGAGGGCGCCGGCCGGCGGTGGCGGGTTTGCGGGCGGCTCCCCACCCTGCGGTGCACTGGCGGGCGCACCCGACCCGGTCTCGGTGGGCGCGGGACCGGCCGCAGTCGCACTGGCGCCCGCACCGAACAGCCCGTTCAGCGCATCGCCGACCGTCGGTCCGTAGCCGATCTTGTCGTTGTACATCATCGCCACCCGAATCAATCGGGGGTAGGAGGACGCGACGTCGCTCGAACCGGGTGACGCGTAGACCGGCTCGACGTACAGCAGCCCGCCCTGGGCCACTGGCAGCGTCAACAGATTGCCCCACTTGATGCGGTTCTGGTTGTCGCGACCGATGACACCGAGATCTTGCGACACCGCGGTATCGGTGGTGATCGCGTTGTTCGCCAGTTTGGGGCCGTTGACCTGCCCCGGGATGGTCAGCACGGTGATCTTGCCGTAGGTCGCCGGATCGGAGCTGGCACTGATGTAGGCGGCCAGGTAGTCGCGCTTGAACCGGTTCATGGCGCTGGTCAGTTGGAATGACGCCGAATTATCGCCCGTGGCAATGTTTTTCGCGACGATGTAGTAAGGCGGCTGGTAACTGCTGGCCGTCGGGTTCGGGTCCAGCGGCACATCCCAGAAATCCGATGTCGAGAAGAACGTCACCGGGTCGTTGACGTGATACTTGGCCAGCAGCATCCGCTGCACCTTGAACAGGTCTTCGGGATAGCGCAGGTGCGCGGCCAATTCGCTGCTGATGTCGCTCTTGGGTTTGACCGTTCCCGGAAAGACTTTCATCCACGCCTGCAGCACCGGGTCGTGCTCGTCCTGCTGATACAGCGTCACGGATCCGTCGTAGGCGTCGACAGTGGCCTTGACCGAGTTGCGGATGTAGGACACCTGTTTGTCAGGCGCCAACCGGTTGAAGGCGACTTCGTTGGAGTCGGCGGTGGCCGACGACAGCGAGGTGAGCTCGGAATACGGATAGTTGTCCAGCGTTGTGTAGCCGTCGATAATCCATACCAGCCGCTTGTTCACGATCGCGGGGTAGACGCTGCTGTCAGTGGTCAACCACGGCGCCACTGCCTGCACGCGCTGAGCTGGGTCGCGGTTGAACAGGATCTTGCTGTTCGATCCAATCACGTTGGAGAACAGGAAGTTCCGCTCCGCGAATTTCGCGGCGAAGACGCTCCGGGAAATCAAGCCGCTCAGCGGAACGCCGCCGCTACCGGTGTAGGTGTAATTCTTGGTCTCGGTGTTGGTCTCGTAGTCGTATTCCCGGTCGACGCCGTTGCGCCCGACGATCGCGTAATCGGCGGGCGCACTGGCGATGACCGGCCCGTAGTAGATGCGCGGCTGATCCAGCGGCGCCGGCCCGGGGGACAACACACTGCCGTTGGCCCCGACGACGCTGGCCAGGAACTCCGGGTATCCGCCGTTTTGGTTGGGGTCGTTGGCGATACCGCGCACGGTGTTGGCCGGCGAGGCGATGAAGCCGTTGCCGTGCGTGAAAACCGTGTGCTTGTTGATCCAGTCCCGCTGGTTGTCGATCAGATGGTCCGGATTGAGTTCGCGGGCGGCGACGACGTAGTCGCGCAGGCGGTCGTCATGATCGCGGTAGCGGTCGATCGCCAGCTGGTCGGGGAAGTAGTAGAAGTTCTTGCCCTGCTCGAACTGGGTGAACGCCGGGCTGATGATCGTCGGGTCAAGCAGCCGAATGTTGGAGGTGGTGGCCCGGTCCGATGCCACCTGCTGCGCGGTGGCCTTGCCGTCGCCGCTGTAATCCCGATAGGTCACCACGTCTTCGGTCAATCCGTAGGCCTGCCGGGTCGCGGTGATGCTTCGGCTGATGTATTCGCGTTCCTTCTGCGCCGCATTGGGTTTGACACTGAACTGCTCGATGATCAGCGGCCACGCCGCACCGACCACCATCGACGACAGCAGCAGTAACACCAAACCAATAGCGGGGATCCGTAAGTCGCGCAGCACAATCGCAGAGAACACCGCCACCGCGCAGATCACCGCGATCGCCAACAGGATCAGCTTGGCCGGCAACACCGCATTGATATCGGTATAACCGGCTCCGGTGAACGGCTTGCCCGCCCGGGTATGCGAGAGCAACTCGTATCGATCCAGCCAGTAGGCGACCGCCTTGAGCAACACCAGTGTTCCCGCCAAGCTGATCAGCTGGATACGCGCCGAGCGGCTCAGCGCGCCTGTGCGCCCTGACAGTCGGATGCCGCCGAAGATGTAGTGCGCCACCAGGTTCGCGACGAAAGCCAGGAATACCGCCACGAAGAGAAAGCTGAGCCCCAGCCGATATAAGGGCAGCTCGAAAGCGTAGAAGCCGAGGTCTTTACCGAATTGCGGATCACCGAGGCCAAAGCTGCCGCCGTGCAGGAAAAGTTGGATACGGACCCAGAAGGTCTGCGCGACAATACCGGCGAGCAGCCCGATCGTCACCGGTACCCCGACGCCGATGATCCGCAGCCGGTACATCACCACGGCGCGGTAGCGCGCGACCGGATCGCTGCCGTTGCTGGGGACGAACACCGGCCGGGTCCGGTACGCCAGCGCCATAGCGGCGAACATGATTCCGCCAACCAGCAACCCGATGACAACGAACAAAATCAGCCGGGTCATCAAGACTGTGGTGAAAACCGATCGATAGCCCAGTTCGCCGAACCAGAGCCAGTCGACGTAGGCGTCGATCAAGCGGGGCCCGATCAGCAGCAGACCGATCACGGCCAACGCGATCGCGATGAGTGTCCGGCTGCGTCGAGTCAGCTTTGGCATTCTGGCGGCGGGCCGCATCCCCACTAGCTACGCTCCCTGCTCGGTTTCAACAGTGGTTGTGCCGTCGACTGTACGCATGACCTGCGGACCGGCCCGGTCACAATCCGCACGGGCTAACAACTCGGCGGCTTCCCGCCCGAGGTCACAGCGTGCAGCGCGTCCACCGCTCCGCTGAGGGTCTCGACCTTGACCATCTGAAGGCCGGGCACCTTTTCGGCGGTGGCTTCGTAGCAGTTCCCGGCCGGCACCAGGAACACCGTCGCACCCGCGTCGCGGGCAGCGCTCATCTTGTGTCCGATGCCGCCGATCTTGCCGACTTCGCCGTCCGGCCTGATCGTGCCGGTGCCCGCCACGAACTTGGCGCCGGCCAGATCTCCGGTTGTCAGCTTGTCGATGACGGCGAGACTGAACATCAACCCGGCCGACGGTCCACCCACGTTGGCCAGGTTGAAGTCGACCGCAAACGGCGCCCACGGCGCATCCGTCACCGAGACTCCGAGGAAGCCGTAGTCGCCCTTGGGGTGATGACCCAAGGTGATCTGGGTCGACCCGGGCTGCGCGTTCTTGCGGCGGAAATCGACCGTGATGTGTTGTCCGGGTTTGGTGGTCTTCAGAAACGACGTGAACTGCTCCACGTTCGCTACCGGCTTGCCGTTGACCGCCTGGACCGCGTCGCCGGCCTGTAGCTTGCCCACCGACGGCCCGGGATCTGTCAGCGTCACGATCGTGACGGCGTCCGGGTATTTCAGGTAACCCAGGGCCGCGAATTCGGCGTTGTGCTCCGACTCCTTGAAATCGGCGTCGTTGGCCTTGTCGACTTCGTCGCGCGACTGGCCGGGCGGGTAGACCAGATCGCGCGGCATCAGCTGCTCCTGCCCGGACAGCCACAGCGTCAGCGCCTCGGCCAGGCTGAGCTCGTCGCGCTGGGAGACCGTCGTCATGTCCAGGTGGCCGGTCGTCGGGTGTGTTTGGGTGCCCTTGATCTCGACGACCTGTTTGCCGTCCACCTCGCCCAGGGTGTCGAACGCCGGACCCGGCCCCAGCGACACGTAAGGCACCGTCACCGCGGCGAGCAGCACACCGAAGACCACGATCGGGACCAGAGCCACCATCAGCGTCAGAATCCGCCTGTTCACGTCGCTAACACTAGACGCAGAGCCAGGACCTGCCCGGTTCACCGGCCCGGCTCCTTTTTCCAGACCGTCCCGGTCTGCATCGGGTGGCGGGTTCACTCAGAGCGTGACGCCAGTGTGCACGTCGCGGGCAGCCGGTGAGTACCGTTGTGGACATGGCTGACCTGCCTTTCGGGTTTTCCGCGGGAGACGACCCGGACCGCGACAAGCGCCGCGAAAACGATCCCGAGTCCGGCTCGGGGTCTGCTGACCCATTCGGATTGGGCGGTCTCGGTGGCCAATTCAACGTCGCCGACCTCGGCCAGATGTTCACCCGACTGGGTCAGATGTTCAGTGGCGCCGGGTCGATGGGCGGGCAGTCCTCCGGCCCGGTGAATTACGAGCTGGCCCGCCAGCTGGCGGCCAGCTCGATCGGGTTCGTGGCACCCATCCCGGTTGCGACCCGCGAGGCGATCGGCGACGCCGTGCACCTCGCCGAGACCTGGCTCGATGGCGTGACCGTCCTGCCCGCCGGCACCACCAAGGCGATTGCCTGGACGCCCAACGATTGGGTGGACAACACTCTGGAAACCTGGAAGCGGCTCTGCGATCCGATGGCCCAGCAGATCGCGACGGTATGGGCATCGGCGTTGCCCGAGGAAGCCAAGGCCATGGCCGGCCCGCTGATCTCGATGATGTCGCAAATGGGCGGGATGGCATTCGGCTCTCAGCTGGGCCAGGCGTTGGCCCGATTGTCCAAAGAAGTACTGACATCCACCGACATCGGATTGCCGCTGGGCCCCAAGGGAATTGCGGCGCTACTGCCCGACGCGGTCGAGTCGTTTGCCGACGGGCTCGAGCAGCCACGCAGCGAGATCGTCACGTTCCTCGCGGCCCGCGAGGCCGCCCATCATCGTTTGTTCAGTCACGTGCCGTGGCTGTCGAGCCAGTTGCTCGGCGCGGTCGAGGCGTACGCCAAGGGCATGAAGGTCGACATGCACGGGCTCGAGGAGCTGGCACGCGATTTCAACCCAGCCTCGCTGAGCGACCCCGCTGCCATGGAGCAACTGCTGGAACAAGGAGTGTTCGAACCCAAGGCCACGCCGGAGCAGACCCATGCGCTGGAACGGCTCGAGACGCTGCTGGCGTTGATCGAGGGCTGGGTGCAGACGGTGGTGAACGCCGCGTTGGGTGACCGCATCCCCGGCGCGGCCGCGCTCGGCGAGACGCTGCGCCGCCGCCGCGCGACTGGCGGGCCGGCCGAGCAGACCTTCGCCACGCTGGTGGGACTCGAATTGCGGCCGCGCAAGCTGCGGGAGGCCGCGGCGCTGTGGGAGCGGCTGACTCAGGCCGTCGGCGTCGACGCTCGCGATGCGGTGTGGCAGCACCCCGACCTGTTGCCCGGTTCCGATGATCTCGATGACCCGGCCGGTTTCATCGACCGCGCGCTCGGTGGCGACACTAGTGGTATCGACGAAGCCATCGCCGAATTCGAGCGGCGCTCACGCGACGACGACGGCTCTGGGGATAGCTGAATTCCGCTGCCCGCTCGTCGGTGGCACAGTGCCACGATGGCTCAAGTTGGGGAGCTGTATGCACTGGACCCGGCGCTGCCGGTGCTGCTTCGCCCCGACGGTGCCGTACAAGTCGGCTGGAGCCCGCGCCGCGCCTTGCTGATCCGGCCTCCGCGCGGCGTGAGCACGACCGGGTTGGCCGCTGTGCTGCGGGCGATGCACTCGCCGGTGCCGATCGACGAGCTGCAACGCCAATCCAGCGGGCTGAGCGACCGCGAGTTGGGCGATCTGGTTGCGCAATTGGTGACGGCCGGCGTCGCCACCCGCGGGACCCCCCAGCGGCCGACGCGCTCTGCGTCGATACGGGTACACGGCCGCGGCCCGCTGTCCGAGCTGCTGGCCGAGGGACTGCGGTGCTCGGGAGCTCGGATCACGCAGAGCAACCAGCCACATGCCGCGGTGACCTCCGCCGAGACCGACCTGGTGGTGTTATCCGACAACCTCGGTGCCGACCCGCGCATGCTGCGCGAACTGCACGCCCACCGCGTCGCGCACCTCGCGGTGCGGGTGCGTGACGGCACCGGACTGGTCGGCCCCCTGGTCGTGCCCGGGGAGACCAGCTGCCTGGACTGCGCCGACCTACACCGCCGGGATCGCGATGCGGCGTGGCCGGCGGTCGCGGCGCAGTTACGCGACACCGTCGGCGTGGCCGATCGCGCAACGCTGCTGGCCACCGCGGCACTGGCGCTCACCCAGGTCAACCGGGTGATCGGGGCGATCCGCGGGACCGACCCCGAACCACCCGCATCGTTGGGCGCCACGCTCGAGTTCGACGTTCATGCCGGCGGGATAGTGGCGCGGCAATGGCCGAAGCATCCGCTGTGTTCGTGCTGACGACGCCTGGACAACCCCCACTCGCTCAGGAGCGCGCCAGGGCCCAAGGGCAGGAGCATCGCACGGGTCGTACGTATCGATCCTCAGCCCAAGCCACAACCTCGTTGCCGCTGGCTGCTGACCACTGCTTGATCACGTCGCGCTGGCGTTCGAGCAAGGTCGATTCCTCGGTCGCCTGGCTGAGACGGATGAAGGCGAGTACGCATTGTGAGGCACACTTGAGCGTATCGGGCACTTTAATGTGTTTCGGGAAATGTGAGGTACGACGTGGCAGACATCAAACGCGGTGGTGCGGCGCGCAACGCGAAGCTGGCGGGTTTGGCGGGCGGCATCGCCGGTCGTACGGCTCTCGGGTTCGGCAAGCGGCTGGCCGGCAAATCGCAGGACGAGGTCAACGCCGAGCTGATGGAGAAAGCCGCCAAGCAACTCTTCACCGTGCTGGGCGAGCTCAAGGGTGGGGCGATGAAGGTCGGACAGGCCTTGTCGGTGATGGAGGCCGCGATCCCCGAGGAGTTCGGCGAGCCCTACCGCGAAGCGCTGACCAAGCTGCAGAAAGATGCGCCGCCGCTGCCCGCCGACAAAGTGCACCGGGTACTGGACGCCCAGCTGGGCACCAAATGGCGTCAACGGTTCTCCGAGTTCAACGACACCGCCGTGGCATCAGCCAGCATCGGACAGGTGCACAAAGGCGTATGGGCCGACGGCCGTGAAGTCGCCGTCAAGATCCAATACCCCGGCGCCGACGAAGCGCTACGAGCCGACCTGAAGACGCTTCGTCGCATGATCAGTGTGGTCAAGCAGCTTGCCCCGGGGGTGGACGTCGAAGGCGTCGTCGACGAGCTGATCGAGCGTACCGAGATGGAGCTCGACTACCGGCTCGAAGCGGAGCATCAGCGCGCCTTCGCCAAGGCCTACGAGGGCGATCCGCACTACCTGATCCCGCATGTGGTGGCCAGCGCCCCCAAAGTCGTGATCCAGGAGTGGATCGAAGGCATTCCGATGGCCGACATCATCCGCGACGGCACCGTCGAGCAGCGTGACCTGCTGGGAACTCGGTTGGCCGCGTTCATCTTCGACTCACCACGCCGCATCGAGATGATTCACGGTGACGCCCATCCGGGCAACTTCATGCTGATGCCCGATGGAAAAATGGGCGTGATCGACTTCGGTGCTGTCGCACCGCTTCCCGGCGGTTTCCCGGTTGAGCTGGGGGCGACGATCCGCTATGCCCGCGACAAGAACTACGAGATGGTGCTGCCGACGATGGAGAAGGTCGGCTTCATTCAGAAGGGCGAGCAGGTGTCGGTCCGCGACATCGACGAGATGCTGCGCCAGTACGTCGAACCGGTCGAGGTCGAGGTCTTCCATTACACCCGTAAATGGTTGCAGCGCATGGCCAATCGTCAACTTAATCAGGGCGTCTCGCAAATCAAAACGGCACGACAGATGAATTTACCGCCCAAGCTGGCGATCCCGATGCGGGTGCTCGCGACGTCGATGGCGATTCTGTGCCAGTTGGACGCGCATGTGCCAACCCAGCAGCTGTCCGCGGAGCTGGTCCCCGGCTTCGCTGAGCCGGATGCCGCTGCGGTATAACGTCTTTTGCTGCTACGCAGCGACCTTACGGGGGCGGCCCCGCGGACGTTTCCGGCTCACCACACAACCCCCATCGAGGATCTCGCCGCCCCACACTCCCCACGGTTCGGCGCGGTCCAGCGCGGCAGCCAGGCAGGCCCGCCGAACCGGGCATTCGGCGCACAACTGCTTGGCGCGTTCCAAATCGGACGGGCTGTCAGCGAACCAAAGATCGGGATCGCTAGCGTGACAAGGCAACTCGGTCTGTTGATCATCGGGATCACGTTCCGTGGTCATGTCGTGCTACCTGCTTCCTGGTCTGGCGGGCATGTCGGGGGTTACGGACCAGTGGCGGGTAGTGCGGAAAAAAATTGGCCACGGATCCTGGTGACTTCGGGTCCGTGGCCTTCTGGCGAGATTGTGGGCTTCCTACCTGGGTGGAGCCCCGATCCACGGACGCGGGGTCTTGGCGGCGGCAATACGCTTGTGCGCAGCCGCCAAGGCGGCGGCGGCATGGCGGGAGCCGGCGCCGGCTGGGCGTACGTCGAACGCATTGATCAGGATCATGAGGGCTCCCCCCTTTCGTCTAGGCATACGAGAACCGCGGTTTGAGGCTAAATGCTATCAGCGTGGAGCCGCAAGCGATTTTCTGACCTGCGGGTTTAGCATCGGCTGCGAACCAATTCCAAGACGTCGGGTCCGAACTGCTCTAGCTTGCGGGCACCGATTCCGGGGATGGCGACCAGTGCGGCGGCGTCGATAGGGAGCAGCTCGGCGATCGCGATCAACGTGTTGTCGGTGAACACGACGTAGGCCGGCACATTCATCTCCTTGGCGGTGCGCAGCCGCCAGTCCTTGAGCGCGAGCAGCAGCTCGTCGTCGATGTCGGCGGCGCACGTCTCGCAGCGGCGAAGCATGATCGCTGCCGGGGTGGTCAACTGGTTGTTGCAGATCCGGCAGCGCGACGCGGGTCCACTTTTCCGTCGCGAACGGCTCTGCGTGGGCTCGACTTGCGTCTGGGGCAACAGACCGTTGAGGAAGCGGGACGACTTACGGCTCTGACGTCCGCCCGGGTTGCGCGACAGCGCCCAGCTTATCGCCAAATGCACTCGGGCCCGGGTGATTCCGACATAGAACAGCCGACGCTCCTCTTCGACGGCTTCGCTCTCGCCACCGTGCGCCAACGCGTGTGAGATGGGCAGCGTGCCGTCGGTCAGTCCGACCAGGAACACCGCGTCCCACTCGAGGCCTTTGGCGGCGTGCAGCGAGGCCAGCGTGACACCCTGCACGACGGGTGGGTGGCGTGAGTCGGCGCGGTTCCGCAACTCAGTCACCAGCCCAGCCAGATCCAGCGACGGGCGGAGTGCGACTTCTTCGTCGACCAGTTCGGCCAGTGCCGCCAGCGCTTCCCAGCGCTCCCGGGCGCGGGTGCCGGACGGCGGTTCGGTGGTCAGGCCCAGTGGTTCGAGCAGGCCTCGGACCAGGTCGGGCAACTCTACATCGCCGGTATCGCGGTTGGCCGCCCGTTGCAGCGCCAGCAGGGCCTGCCGGACTTCCTGACGGCTGAAAAAGCCCTCGCCGCCGCGCACCTGATAGGCGATGCCCGCTTCGGTCAGCGCCTCCTCGTAGACCTCGGACTGTGCGTTGATGCGATAGAGCACGGCAATCTCCGAGGGCGGCGTGCCGGCGTCGACCAACCGCGAGATCGACTTGGCCACCGCGGCCGCCTCGGCGACCTCGTCGGGATAGTCGCCAAACGTGGGCTCGGGCCCCGGATCGCGCTGACCCACCAGGTGCAGCTTGCTGCCGGCCACCCGGCCGCGAGCGGCGGCGATGACCCGGTTGGCCAGCGACACCACCTGGGGTGTGGATCGGTAGTCACGCTCCAGGCGCACCACCGTCGCGTCCGGGAAACGCCGGGAGAAGTCCAGCAGGTAGCGAGGCGAGGCCCCGGTGAACGAGTAGATGGTCTGGTTGGCATCACCGACGACAGTGAGGTCGTCGCGGTCGCCGAGCCACGCCGACAGCACCCGCTGCTGCAGCGGTGTGACGTCCTGATATTCGTCAACGACAAAGCATCGGTAGCGGTTTCGAAACTCCTCGGCGACCGCGGCGTCGTTCTCGATGGCCGCGGCAGTGTGCAACAACAGGTCGTCGAAGTCGAGCAGCGTGACGCCGTCCCCGCGGGCTTTGAGCGATTCGTAGGCGGTGTAGACCGCAGCGACCTTGGCGGCGTCCAGCGGAACATCGCGGGATGCCGCGGCCACCGCTTCGGGGTACTGCTCCGGAGAGATCAGCGACGCCTTGGCCCACTCGATCTCGCCGGCCACGTCCCGGACGTCGTCAGTGCTCAGCTTGAGACCGGCGCTGGTCGCCCCGCGCGCAACGACCGCGAACTTGGTGTCGAGCAATTGCCAGCCGGTGTCGCCGATCACCCGCGGCCAGAAGTATCGCAACTGCCGGTGCGCGGCGGCGTGAAACGTCATCGCCTGCACTCCCCCGACGCCGGTCTGCGCTGCGGCCCCCAGTGCGCGCAGTCGCGTCCGCATCTCGCCGGCAGCGCGCTGAGTGAACGTCACCGCCAGCACCTGACTTGGCGCGACGTGTCCGGCCGCGACGAGTTGGGCGATGCGATGCGTGATTGTGCGAGTCTTGCCTGTTCCCGCCCCAGCCAGCACGCAGACCGGGCCGCGGGGAGCCAGCACGGCCTCGCGTTGCTCGTCGTCGAGATCGACAGTCAGGGAATCCGCGATCGCCGGCATGGTGTCCATCTTGGCAGTGATCGCCGACAAGCGTCTGGCAGCGGCACACCGCCAAGGACAACTATCCTGGCGAGACTATGAGCAACGCTTCCATCACCATGTACAGCACGAGCTGGTGCGGCTTCTGCCATCGACTGAAGACCGCGCTCAAGTCCGCGGGAATCGCCTACGACGAAGTCGACATCGAGCAGGATTTGGCAGCCGCCGATTTCGTCGGCTCGGTCAACGGCGGCAATCACGTCGTGCCGACGCTGAAGTTCGCCGACGACTCGACGCTGACCAACCCCAGCACCAACGAGGTCAAGGCGAAGCTGGCCGAGCTGGCTGCCCGATAGCCCCCCGTCCGCCCCGGCCGGCATCGTCACCGGGCCCGACCGAACTGCCCGGCTCCTCCCCGTCCGCCCCGGCCGGCATCGTCACCGGGCGTAAGCCCAGGACTCCACGATCACCCGCGCGATCGACACCGAACCGGGCAGCAGCAGCCTGGATTCCGAATCGCTGCTCCAGTCGCCGAGCTCGAGCGCCGCGCGAATCTCGTCGCGGGTGAACCAGTCGGCCTCGGCGATCTCGCCGTCGTTGAAGGCGAACGGCTCAGCGGGATCGGCGACCGCGTGGAAGCCGATCATCAACGACCGGGGAAACGGCCACGGCTGGCTGCCCAGATAGCGGATGCCATCGACGGTCAGCCCGATCTCTTCGCGAATCTCGCGCGCCACACAGGTTTCAAAGGACTCCCCCGCCTCGACGAAACCGGCCAGCAGCGAGAACATCCGATCGGGCCACAGCGTCTGGCGGGCCAGCACTGCACGGTCGCCGCCGTCGTGCACCAAGCAGATGATCGCGGGGTCGATGCGCGGAAATTCCTCCTGACCGGTGACAGGGTTGACCCGCGCCCATCCGGCCCGAATCGGTTTGGTGGGCGAGCCGTCGATGGAGCTGAATCGCGAGCTCGCATGCCAGTTCAACAGTGCCGCCGCAGTCGAAACAAGCTGTGCGCCAACATGATCGAACAGTTGACCGGCCCGTCTCAGGTCGGCAACTTCTGCTCTCACAGCCGGATCCTCGGGTGCTTCCAGCGGGCCGTGCACCGCCCACACATGTCGGCCGTCGTCGAAGCGGCCCAGGAACACCGCGTCCGCCGGCGGCCTATCGGCCAGGTCAGTGGCCTTACCGAGCAGAACCTTGCCTTCGGCGACCATCACCTGGTTGCGCGAATCGAGCCGGAGCAGGGCCGCGTCGGACCATCCGGCAACTGCGGCCTCGGTGTCGGTGCGCACCTGGTCGGCCCGATCGGCGCCGATGCGCGACAGCAGCGGCACGCTGTTCAAGTGAAATTCCATATTCAACCCCGCTTCCCCGCACTACGGACATAGAGCAGCCGGTCGCCGGTCTCGATAGCGTCGACCTCGGGAGCATCGATCCGAAGTAGCTGACCGTCGCGGACCACGCCGAGCACGATGTCGGAAAGATGCCGCGGCGAGCCCCCGATCTCGATCTGCTCAACCTCACGCTCAGCGATGGCGAATCCATGCGAGGGCGTCAGCAGGTCGTCGATCATCTCGACGACGCTGGGGGTCGTGGTGGCAATGCCCAGCAATCGGCCGGCTGTCGCCGACGAGACCACTACCGTATCCGCGCCCGACTGCTGCAGAAGGTGTTGGTTTTCCGCCTCTCGAATCGCGGCGATGATCTTGGCGTTGGGGGCGATCTCTCGAGCCGTAAGAGTCACCAGTACTGCCGCGTCATCGCGGTTGGTGGCGACCACAATCGCCGCAGCATGCTCAGCCCTGGCCAGACGAAGCACGTCGGACTTCGTGGCGTCGCCGTGGACCGTGACCAAGCCGGCGGCCGTGGCGTGGTGAAGCGGCACCTGATCGGTGTCGACCACGACGATCGCGCCCGCCTTCACTCCGTCCTCGATCATCGAAGCGGTCGCAGTCTTACCTTTGGTGCCGTACCCGATGACGACAGTATGGCCGCGCATTTTGGTCCTCCAATGCTGGATTTTCCAGGCTTGTCGAGACCGCTCGGTGAGGACTTGAAACGTCGTACCCACCAGAACAATCAGGAACATGATCCGGAGCGGCATGACGATCAGGATGTTGACCAAGCGCGCCGATTCGGTGTACGGCGTGATATCGCCGTACCCCGTGGTCGTCAACGACACCGTTGCGTAGTAGGCGCAGTCAAGGAACGACAACCGAGTGTGCCGCACGTCGGCGTAACCGTCACGATCGGCATAAACGATGATTACAGCGACAAACAACCCGAGAAGCGCTATCACGACTCGGCGCCCGATAGCCCGGATTGGACTGACATGCCGCTCCGGGACACGCACAACGTCGACCAGCGCATAGCTGGGTTTCCCGGTCAACGTCTCGTCGAGATCGCGTCGCCGACGGCTAATTTTGACCACAGCTCATCGGCTCGTCCGGACGCACGACACAATGTAACCATGACTGCCATCACAACGAGTGCTCACCGGGACGCCGACCGCACGTCCGCCTACCGCATCGCGACGCTGTTGCTCGGCGTCGGCACCCTTCACTTTGTGGCCCCGAAGCCGTTCGACGGCATCATCCCCGTTGAACTGCCCGGCAGCCCACGGTTCTACACCTATGCATCCGGCGTCGCCGAGATCGTCATCGGAGCTCTGCTGCTGCCGCTGCGTACCCGCAGGTTGGCTGCGCTGTCCGCCGCCGCGTTGTTTCTCGCCGTGTTCCCGGGCAACCTGAACATGGTCCGGTTGTGGTGGGATAAGCCGTTGCCGATGCGGATCTTCGCCCTGGCCCGGCTGCCGCTGCAGATTCCGATGATCACCACCGCACTCAAGGTCGCCCGCAACTCCTAACGGGCGAGCAGGTCGGCCAGCTCAGCGGATTCCGGCAGCGCATCCGGCACCACGGTGCGCCCGGTCCGAACATAGTGAAAAGCAGTACGCACCAACGATTCCTGGCAATCGCTGAGTGCGGCCCAGGCGATCCGGTAGACGCCGAGCTGGAGGGCGGCATGCCGGGCCGCAGCGGAGCCGTGCGGTGGCTCGCCGGTCTTCCAGTCGACGACGGTCGCGCCGCCGTCGGCGTCGGCGAAGACCGCGTCGATGCGGCCGCGAACCACACTGCCGCCAATGGCCATCTCGAACGGCACCTCGACGGCGATTGGTGTGCGCGCGGCCCACGGCGAGGCCAGGAATGCCTCCTGCAGCACGGCGAGTTCGTCGGCGTCACGCTGGGCCGCGTCACCGTCGGCCGCGCCGGGCAGGTCTGCGAGATCGAACAATCGCTCGGCACCGTAGAACCGCTCCACCCAGTCGTGAAAGGCATTGCCCAGCAATGCGTGCGGCTCCGGCCGTGTCGGTAGTCGACGGGCCAAGCGCTGCGCGGCGTGATCCGGGTCGCGGGCCAGGTCGACGAGGCTGCTGACGGACAGTCCGTTGGGCAGCGCGAATGCGGGCGGTTCCGCGACCTGGACCCGCTCCCGCAGCAGCGCGTCGACGTCGGCGGTCCAGCCCTCGACGTCGTGTGTCGGGGTGGATGTGTCTGCCGCCATCGCTGCGGCGACCCGTTCGGCGCCGCGCTGCACGTCGGCGCGGCGGCCGGCCAGCGGGTCTACCGGCCAGATCGCCTCGACAATACCGTTGCACAACGGGTTTGGTTCGCCATCGGCCGGTGCGGGCGCCCAGTGCTCGACAATGCCGCAGGGCTGGCCGGCGTCGGCGGACCGCTCGATGATGTCCTTGAGCTCGGACAGGAAAGCTGATGGCCCGCGCGGTTTGACGCCGGTGGCCGCCCAGTGATGACCGGACAGCAGCAGCGTGTCCTCTGACCGGGTGATGGCGACGTAGAGCAGCCGGCGTTCCTCGTCGACGCGGCGCTGCTCGAGCTGAGCGCGATGGCTAGAAATCTTGTCCGACAACTGCTTTCGATCGGTTACGTCCGAGGTGTCCAGGACCGGTATGCCGTGCACACCCTTCGCGGAGCGGTCACCGCGCAGCAGCGGCGGAAGGTCAGCGGCGTCGGTGAGCCAGGTGCGGGTTTGCGCAGTCGACGGGAACAACCCGCCCGACAGATGCGGTACGGCGACCACCTGCCATTCCAAACCCTTTGCGGCGTGCACAGTCAACACCTGCACCCGGTTCTGGGCGACGACCACCTGGGCCGGTGCCAGACCGTTCTCGACGACCTCGGCCGCGTCCAGGTAGGCCAGCAGCCCAACGACTGAGGCGAAGGAGTCGTCGCCGGCGCTGCGGTCGGCATAGCCGTTGACCACGTCGGCGAAGGCGTCAAGCTGTTCGGTGCCGGCCCAGCCGGAGCCGGGCGCTGCCGCGCGCACCTCGCAGTCGACGCCGAGCAGCCGTCGGACCTCTGCGACCAGATCGGGCAGCGGATGGCCCAGGTGACTGCGCAGCGTGCTCAGCTCGCCGGCGAGCTTTACGATGCGACGAAACCCCTCGGCTGAATAGCTCTGGGCCGGACCGGGATCGGCGATCGCGTCGGCCAAGCCCGCGGCGTCGGCCTGCGAGCCGGCCGACTCGGCGATCTGCTCCGCCGTTACATCCGACGGCACCGCCCGGGGGCCGTCGAGGGCGAGCGCGCGCTGCCACAGCGCCGCGACGTCGCGGGCCCCGAGTCGCCACCGGGGACCGGTCAGCACTCGCATCGCGGCTGCGCCGGCGGTGGGGTCGGCGACCAGGCGAAGCATCGCGACCACGTCGGCAACCTCGGGAACCGAGAGCAGACCGGCCAGCCCCACCACTTCGACGGGGACTCCGCGGGCACGCAGCGCGGCGGCGATCGGTGCGGCGTCGACGTTGCGGCGCACGAGAACTGCAGCGGTCGGCGGCGCGACACCGTCGGCGGCGGCCCGCTGATAGCTCTGCTGCAGATGGTCTGCTAGCCAGTCGCGTTCGGCGAGGACGTCGGGCAGCAGCGCGCAGCGCACCGTGCCGGGCGCGGCATCAGGTCGCGAGCGCAGCGCGTGCACCGCGACCGAGCGCCCTCGCGCATCGGCCGACACGGCATTGGCGACGTGCAGGGTGGTCGGCGGGTTACGCCAGCTGGTGCTCAATTCCAGCACCGGCGCCGGGCTGCCGTCGGACATCGGAAAGTCGGTGGTGAAGCGCGGCAGGTTGGTTGCCGACGCGCCGCGCCAGCCGTAGATGGACTGGATCGGGTCACCAACGGCCGTCAACGCCAGTCGCTCGTCGGCCCCGCCGCCGAACAGCGCCGACAACAACATGCGCTGCGCGTAGCCGGTGTCCTGGTATTCATCGAGCAGGACAACCCGGTAGCGGCCGCGCAGCTGCTCGCCAACCCGTGGGACAGCCATGGCCAGCCTTGCCGCACAAGCCATTTGGCTGCCGAAATCGATCGATTTCTCCGCGCGCATCCGCCGGTGCAAGGCGTCGATCAGTGGCACCAGCTCGGTCCGTTCGGCTTGAGTGGCCAGCATCCGCAGCAGCCACTGGCTGGGTCCGCGGTCGCGCTGATATCGGCCCGCGGGCAGGGTGTGTACCAGTCGTTCGAGCTCGACGTGAGTGTCACAGACCTGGCTCGTCTCGACCAGGTGCTCGGCAAGCTGGCCCGACAACTTCAGCACCATCGCGGTGACCGCGGCCGGATTCTTCTCGGTCTGCAGCGCACCCGGGTAGGTGTTGACGACGTCGAAGGCCAGCTGCCAGAGCTCGGTCTCACTGAGCAGCCGGGTGTCGGGTTCGACGGGATGCGCGTACGCCGGAGTCGACAGCAGGCCGTATTCGCGCAGCAGTTGGCCGGCGAAGGCGTGATAGGTGCTGACCACCGGCGTCCCGGCGGGCTCACCGATCGGCGCGCGGGGCTGCTCGCCGAAGGCCAACCCGGTGCCGCCGAGCCGGGCCAGCCGCGACCGGACCCGCCGCAGCAGCTGCCCGGCCGCCTTGCGAGTGAAGGTCAGTCCCAGCACCTGGCCAGGGTCGGCGTAGCCGTTGGCGACCAGCCAGACCACCCGGGCCGCCATCGTCTCGGTCTTGCCGGCACCGGCTCCCGCGATCACGACCAGCGGCCCAGGTGGAGCGGCGATCACCGCCGCCTGTTCCTCGGTCGGCTCGAAAAGTCCTAATGCGCTGGCCAATTCGGCCGGGCTATAGCGCGGTGCCGCCAGGACCGTCATTCCGACTCCGTTCCGTCGAGCCCGGTGTGCGCCGGACAGCTGGGCCGTAGCGGGCAGTGTGCACAGCCGTCGTTGACCCGGGCGATGAACTGCGGACCGGCGGTGGCCCCAGCCGCGTCGCGGACCCGCCTGTGCCACTGGTCAAGAGCGTCGGGGGTCAGCGGATCCTGGGCACGCTCGGTGGCACCACCCGATCCCGTCTTACCGAGGTAGACCAGCCGACCGCCACCGGGCTCGTCGCCGTGATCGACCAGACCGTCGGCCACCGCGAGCTGGTAGGCCGCCAGCTGAGCGTGTCGCTGCGCGGCGTCCTTGGTGACCGGCGTCTTGCCGGTCTTGACGTCGACGATCACCAACCGCCCGGCCGCATCGCGTTCGACGCGATCGACCCGGCCACGTAGCCGGACATTACCGTCGTCCAGAACGCCGTCGACCTCGACTTCGACGCCGACCTCGGTCAGCTCGCCGCGGGTCTGCGCCCGCCAGGTGAGAAACGTCTGGACCATGGCCCGGTGTCGGGCGAGTTCGTTGTCTGCGTACCAACGTGATTCGAACGGCAGATGTTGCCAAGCCCGCTCCAGCGCGGCGAGTAGTTCGGTCTCGCCGCTGCCCGGCCCGGCAATCAACGCGTGCAGCACCGAACCGACCGTCGAGGTGAGATCCCGCGGATCCGTCCCGCCGTGGCGTTCGGCCATCCAGCGCAGCGGACAGTCGATCAACATCTGCAGGCTCGACGGCGTCAGGACGACCACGTGATCTGGATGGTCGTCCCCAGCCCACATCGGTTCGGTGGTGCTGACCGGCGCTAAACCGTACCAGTCGGCCGGATCCGCGCCCGGCACCCCCACCGCAGCCAGGCGCGCCAATTGCGCTGCGGCACAGTCGCGCATCGTGTCGCTGACCGCTCCCTGGGGCGCGCACACCACGCCGCGCAGCCGGCCCACCACCGCACTGGCCGACAACACGCGGGGCGCGACGACCGGCTGCAGCGGGTCGCCGCCATCGGGTGAAGCGGCGTCGGCGTCCCCGGTGGACCACTGAGCGATCTCGCCGAAGAACGGCGAGGGCATGCTGGCCTCGTCGACGCCACTGGTTTCTCCGTCGACCGCTGTCACCAGCAACCGCGTTCGCGCCCGGCCCATCGCGGCAACCAGCAGTCGCCGTTCCTCGGCCAGCAGCGGCGCCCGCATCGACGCATTCTCGGCAATCCCGTCGAGCACATCGAGCAGCTTCTGGGTGCCCAGCACCCCGCCACGCGGAATCGTGTTGGGCCACAATCCTTCCTGCAGGCCCGCGATCACGACCAGGTCCCACTCGCGGCCCAGTGCCGCGTGTGCGCTGAGCACCGCGACCTGCTCAGCCGCGGGCGGTTGGGCACCGGCCGTCCACAGTTGCTCGGTCATCAGATGATCGATCAGGCCACCCAGGGATGCCCCGGCGGTCCGCGACAGGTACGTGTCGCAAGCGTCGAACAATGCCGTCACTGCGTCGAGATCGCGGCCGGCCTGAACCCCGACGGGGCCACCCCGCTCACACGCCGTCAGCCAGCGACGTTGCAGACCGGATCGTTGCCACGCCGCCCACAGCGTGGCACGCGGATCCTCCCCCCGACGGTGCGAGCCGGCCGCCGCTTCCAGCACCGCGCGCACCCGTTGCAGCGGCCTGGCCTGGGCCGCATTCAGCCGAACCGACGATGCGTCGCCCAGCGCCTCGACCAGCACGTCGAAGAATTCCCTTGCCGGACAGCCAATGTCGGCCCGCCGAAGCGTGCGCCGCAATTGGCGAAGCGACACCGGGTCGACCCGACCAATGGGGCCGGTCAGCAGCGTCAGCGCCTGCGCGCCCGTCAACCCGTCGGCGGTCGCGGCCAGCACCGTCAGCAGCGCCTGCGCGGCCGGCTGGGCGGCTAGCGGCCCGGTGAGTGCGGCCGGCGCCACCGGCACGCCGGCGCGCGCCAGCGCGTGTGGCAACCCGGCCGCCCGCCGCACCGACCTGACGACGACAGCCATCTGCGACCACGGCACCCCGTCCACCAGGTGCGCCCGCCGTAAATAGTCGGCGATCATCGTGGCCTCCGCGCCGGTGGAGCCGGCCAGCCTGACCAGCACCGACCCGGCATCGTCGCCGCTGCCGGTCATTTCGCCGCCACCCGCGAGTCGGCCCGCGATGCCCGAGACAGCCCGCGCCACCGCCGGCGCACAGCGATGTGACATGGTCAGCGTGACCGACGGCGACTCGTCGCCCAGGAGCTCTGCCGGCTCGGCACCGCGGAAGCCGAACACCGCCTGGTCCGGATCGCCGGCCAGCAGCGTTACGTCGGCGCCGCTGGCCAGCACCCTCACCAGCAGGGCGGCCTGCGGGTCCAGTTGCTGAGCGTCGTCGACGAGCAGCACGCTGATCTTGGCCCGCTGGCCGGCCAGTAGCTCGGGATCGACAGCGAATGCTTCCAAAGCGGCACCGACCAGCTCGGCCGCCCCGACCGCCGGCGTGGTCGCCTGCGGGGCGGCCGTTCCCACCGCAGCACGCAGCAGCATCACCTGCTCGTAGCCGCGCGCAAAGCGGCCCGCGGCCGACCATTCCGGGTGCGCCGAGATCCGGCCCACCCGCTCGAGTTGCTGCGGGTCGACTCCTCGCTCGGCACAGCGGGTCAGCAGCTCACGCAGCTCAGCGGCGAAACCCGCGGTGCCCAGCGCCCCGCGCAATTCTGCCGGCCACGCAACGGCACCATCGGCGATCTCGCCGGCGAGCAACTCGGCAATGATCGCGTCCTGTTCTGCGCTGGTGACGAGCCTGGGCGGTGGGCCGCCGGCACGCTGGGCCGCCAGCCGCAACACCGCGAACGCGTAGCTGTGCACGCTGCGCACCAGCGGTTCCCGGATGACCGCGGGCCGGGTACCGACGTCTCGGGCGCTCAGCAAACGCATCGTCAGCGCGCTTCGCACCTGCGCTCCGAGTACGCCCGAACCCGTCAGCAGTAGAACCGATTCCGGGTCGGTGCCCGCGCCGATGCGAGTGGCCGCCACGTCGATCAGCAGGGAGCTCTTTCCGGTGCCCGGCCCACCGAGCACCCGCACCGTCCCGCGCAGACCGGGATCGAACAACATGCGGGCCTGCGGGCCCCAGCGGTAGGACATGGCAGGAATGACACCACAGGGGTCCGACAAGTTGGGCCGCTCGCCCTACTGGCACGATCGACGCGTGACCGGATTGCACGTGCACCGCTTCGGGCCGGCCGGTCCGGTTCGGCTGCTGGCGCTGCACGGTCTGACCGGTCACGGCCGGCGTTGGGGACATCTGGCCAACCGGCATCTGCCCGAGATCGCTGTTGCCGGACCGGATCTGATCGGACACGGCCACTCGTCGTGGGACGCGCCGTGGACTATCGAGGCAAATGTGGCAGCGCTGGCCGAACTCCTCGACAACGAGACCGATGGACCGGTGATCGTCCTGGCGCATTCCTTCGGCGGCGCGGTCGCGATGAACCTGGCGGCCGCGCATCCGGACCGGGTCTGCGGGCTCGTGCTGCTCGACCCTGCCGTCGGACTGGACGGCGGCTGGATGCGCGAGATCGCCGATGCCATGCTGGCCTCCCCCGACTACCGCAATGCCGCCGAAGCCCGCGCGGCGAAAACCAACGGATCCTGGGCGGGCGTGGACGCGGCGGTGGTGGACGCCGAACTCCGCGAGCACCTCGTGATGCTGCCGAACGGACGATGCACCTGGCGGCTCAGCCTACCGGCGATGATGTCCTACTGGAGCGAGCTGGCCCGCGATATCGTGTTGCCTGCTCAAGGGATTGACACAACATTGGTGCAGGCGGCCTGGACCTCACCGGCATATGTCACCGACCGGCTCGTCAACGAGCTGCGTGCGCGGTTGGGCTCCGATTTCCGCCATCTGACGTTCGAGTGCGATCACATGGTGGCCGAGACCAAACCAGCTGAGGTTGCCGCCCTTATCCGCGAACGGATGACCTGACCATGGCGCCCATCACCGACGACCAGGTCGAGCGGGTGCGCGCGCTGGTGGCCGCGATACCCGTGGGCCGTGTCGCGACCTATGGCGATATCGCTGCTATCGCTGGGCTTTCCAGCCCTCGCATCGTCGGATACATCATGCGCATCGACTCACTGGACCTACCCTGGCACCGGGTGATCACCGCATCGGGCCGCCCCGCAAAGCAGCTGACCACACGACAATTGGAATTGCTTCGGGCAGAAGGGGTTCTGTCGAGCGACGGCAAGATCCCGCTCGACGAGGTGCGCTACGCCTTTCCCAGCTAGATCATGAGCCCCGGTTAGAGCATCAATCGCACCAGCGCAGCGGTCCGAGCCAGGCCCGGGAACGCCTCGGCCGTCGACCTTGGATGCAACGCGTGCACTGCAAGCCGGAACATCAACGCGCGCAACAACATCTGCGGCCATTCCGGTAGCGCGTTCCAGCGGTCGATGAGACCCTCGTCGGCCTCACCCCAGGACAACGCATCGACGACGACTACACCGGCCGCCCACGACGCGGGCCGCCAATAGGGCGTGATGTCGGTGATCCCCGGGGCGGCGGCACCCGCGAACAGCACCGTGCCGTACAGGTCGCCGTCGACCAGCTGGTTGGGACTCTTGGTCGGGCGGCGCAGTCCGGCAAGCTGATTGATCAGCTCGACCGAGCGCTGTGCGTCCGCGGTGGGAGACGCCGCGCGGGCTGCCGCCGGCACCGATTGCAGCGGGCGTTCTTCCCACGCGGCCCGGTCGGCGGCGATGAATACGTCGACATCGGCCCACGGGGCCGTCGGCCCCTGGGTGAGAAAACGTGGTCGTTCGAGCTTGCCGGTGGCCTCGTGTAGCCGCACCGCCGCCGACACCACCTCGTCGTGCCGGGGCTCGGGTTGGCCGGCGACAAAGGTGTCCGCGCGCCAACCGGAAACCACATAGCGCCCGTCGGTCGAGCGGACCGGCCGGGCCAGCCGCACACCGTCGATGAACAACGTTTCGCGCACCCGCGCCGACCACGCGGCCCGGGCGTTCTCGGCGACCATCGACAGCACCACTTCGCCGCATCGCCAGCCGCCCTCCCAGCCGGCCCCCAGTGCTACCGGCTGGACGCCGGTCAAACCGAAGGCCGACAGCACATGCTCAGGCGGCGGCTCGACACTCACCCGAACAGCCTAAACGTCGCTCAGCGAGGTCCCGGAACTAGACACGAACTCGCAATTTCAAGTTCGCGTCAATACATCGGCATGTCGGGCTGCATCTGCTGCGCCCAGGCCACAATGCCGCCCTGCAAATGCACGGCGTTGGCAAACCCGGCACTGCGGACGACCGTCAACGCCTCGGCTGAGCGCATTCCGGTCTTGCAATACAGCACCGGCCGGCAATCGCGGGGCAGCCCGGCCAGGCCTTCACCAGAAGCGATCGACGAACTTGGGATGAGTCGCGCCCCATCGATGTGATTGATCTCCCACTCGGCCGGCTCGCGAACGTCGATCAGCGTGATCCGGTCACCGGTATCGAGCAGATCACGCAGCTCACGGGGGGTGATGGCGGATTCTGGGCGCGCATCGGGGACGACGCCGCACAACGCGTCGTAGTCGACCAGTTCGGTGATCGGGGGCGCGGCCGGATCCTTGCCGATCGCGATCGTCCGAAAGCTCATCGCCAGCGCGTCGTAGATCATCAGCCGGCCCAGCAGCGGCTCGCCGAGACCGGTGATCAGCTTGATCGCCTCGGTACCCATCACCGACGCGATCGACCCGCACAGCACGCCCAACACGCCGCCTTCGGCGCAGGACGGCACCAGGCCTGGCGGCGGGGCGTCCGGGTACAGGTCGCGGTAGTTCAGACCCCGCTCGTTGCCGGCCTCATCAGCCGGCGCGTCCGCCCAGAACACCGACACCTGGCCCTCGAACCGGTAGATCGATCCCCACACGTAGGGCTTGTGCGCCAGCACCGCCGCGTCGTTGATCAGATAGCGGGTGGCGAAATTGTCCGTGCCGTCCAGGATCAGGTCGTACTGCGTGAACAGGTCGACGGCGTTGCGCCGATCGAGCCGTGCTTCGTGCAGACGCACCTGCACCAGCGGGTTGATCGCGGCGATCGAGTCGCGTGCGGACTGCGCCTTGGAGCGGCCGACATCGGCGACGCCGTGGATGATCTGGCGCTGCAGATTCGACTCCTCGACAACATCGTCGTCGACGATGCCGATCGTGCCGACACCGGCTGCCGCAAGGTAGAGCAGAGCCGGCGCGCCGAGACCTCCCGCCCCGATCACCAGCACCCGGGCGTTCTTGAGCCGCTTCTGTCCGTCGACGCCCAGATCGGGGATGACGAGATGACGGGAGTAGCGGGCCACCTCGTCGCGGGTCAACTCGGCGGCCGGTTCGACTAGCGGCGGCAACATCACACCGAGGCTAGATGAACACGCCCGGCTAGGCGATCGGGTATGGCCAGGGATTGAACCGGCAGGTCTTGCCGTCGGGCCTGACGTATTCCGGATCGAACTTGGAGTCTTCGTCGTCGGACGTGGAGAACGTCTGCTGCATCATGATCGGCGCAAGACCGCCCTGCTTGTCGCAGGACTCGTGGCGCAGGTAGCCGATAGCGTGGCCGACCTCGTGGTTGATCAGGTATTGCCGGTAGGAACCGATGTCGCCCTCGAAGGACAGCGCGCCGCGCACCCAGCGGGCCTCGTTGATGAAGACACGAGGTTCCACGCCAGACCCGTAAGACGGGTTATAGCAGGACGTTTCGAGCGGGAACTCGTATCCGCAGCCCTCGCGGACGGTCAACGGCGTGCTCAGCGAGATCCGGATGTCGGGCTTGGCCCGGCTATTGGCATCGAGCCGGACGAACGCGAACTGCGCGTCGTGAGTCCAGCTTTTGGGGTTGCCCAGCGTTTGATCGACCATCGAGGCAAAGGCATCGTCGCCGCCGAAAGCCGTGGGGTCCATGCCGTTTTCCGTCTCGACGGTGTATTTGAATACCTTGACCGTGCCCTGGCCGACCTGCGGCGTGATCCCCGGGACAATGCGCCAGGACTTGGCACCGGCCTCGGTGAACGGCCCGCCGTTGGGCAGCATGCCAGTAGGCAGGCTGGCGTCGAACTGGGTCAGACCACGCGGCGGGGCGTCGACGATCACCGTGCCCACCGCGCCGATCTTCGGCGGGCCCTGCGACGGGTGATCGGATGCCGGCGCAGAGGCACTCGTGCCGGTGACGGTTTGGTAGAGCACGACGCCGGTGACGGCCACCAGCGCCGGCAGCGCGTAGGCCCGCCAGCCGTAGGTGGACACGAAACGCCCCAGCCAGCTCTGTTTGCGCCAGCGGCCGCTGTCACGGTTCGACCGGACCCGCCCGGCGCCGCCCCACGCCAGCGGGTCACGCTGGGCTCGCAGCGGCTCACGCCAATCGTCGCGAAGGACCGGCGCCCGGTTGGCCCCACGCCACTCGGGGTCGAAGGTCACTTTCCCAGAATGACACAACACCTGCTAGCTGGGACTCTTGGCGCGCCAAAAGCCGCCTGCAACACGTCGTCAGGCCGGCGTACAGAGCTTGGGGAACAGTTGAACAACCCGCTGAGTAGTAGTGTCGGTGCGATTGACCGCGCACTCGTCATACCAGCGCGAAGACAGATTGAGGAATGGATGAGCGATCTCGCCAACGCCGCCGGTCGGAGCGGGGTGAAACCCGGCAGCTCCGCCCGGCGCGGAAACCGGCTGCCTCGGGACGAGCGTCGAGGTCAGTTACTCATCGCGGCAAGCGATATTTTCGTCGACCGCGGCTATCACGCTGCCGGCATGGACGAGATCGCCGAGCGCGCAGGGGTCAGCAAACCCGTTCTCTACCAACATTTTTCCAGCAAGCTGGAGTTATACCTGGCGGTGCTGCAGCGCCATGTCGACAATTTGGTGTCGGGCGTGCGCCAGGCGCTGCGCACCACCACCGACAACCGACAACGGCTGCGCTCCGCCGTGCAGGCTTTCTTCGATTTCATCGAGCACGACAGCCAGGGCTACCGGTTGATCTTCGACAACGATTACATCACCGAACCCCAGGTCGCCGTGCAGGTTCGGGTGGCCACCGAATCGTGTATCGACGCGGTATTCGACCTGATCAGCGCCGACTCCGGCTTAGACCCGCACCGCGCCCGAATGATCGCGGTGGCCTTGGTCGCGCTGAGCGTCGACTGCGCCCGCTACTGGCTGGACTCCGATCGCCCGATCAGCAAGGACGACGCCGTCGACGGCACTGTGCTGTTCGCCTGGGGCGGGCTGTCCCACGTGCCGCTCACCCGCTCTTAGCGGCGCCGCTACCGATCCCGAAGCCGACGCGGCGCGAGTCCGCGGCGCCGATCTCGACGTAGGCGATCTTGGTGGAGTTGACGAGGAAGCGACGGCCTTTTTCGTCGGTGAGGCCCAGGACGTCCGCGTCCTTTGCCAGTGCTGCGGAGACCAATGCCTCGACTTCGCTCGGCGTTTGCGTGCTGGTGAAGACCAACTCACGCGGGCTGTCCGTGATACCGATCTTGACCTCCACGCGGCCCCTTCCCGTTCCTGACGTAAACGTGCTTGCGTCTTGAAGGCTAGTGGACGCCGGTGCGGAGTGCCGAAAGCCGGTCCCGCACCGGGAATTCCTCGGCACCCGCGATGACGGGCCTCGTTGGCAAATCGTGACCTGACACGCCCCGCTTCCACCCGGGCGCCAACTCGCCACATCACTACCATCGGCACCATCAGTACCACGGACTACCTGGACTACGAGCTCCAGGACGACTCAGACGACGGGACCGTCGACGATATCTACGCCGACGGCGACTACTCGTCTGGCACTGAGCGCTGGCGCCCGATCGCAGCCATCGCCGCGATCGTCTTCGTACTCGCCGTCATCGCCACCCTCGTCATCGTCAACGGCGGCGATGACGCCTCGACCTCGGCCACCGTCGTGGTGCCGCCGAGTCACACCACGACGCCGCGGCTGGTGCCGGCCCTGCCGCCGGAAACGGTGACCACCGTGACGCCGACGTCGCGTCCGCCCAGCCCGACCGCCACCAGCACCGCGCCGACGGTGATCCCGCCGCCGGCGGCCGCGCCGACGGTGGCGCCGGATGTGGCCGCCCGCACGTTCGTCTACCGGGTGACCGGCACCAAAGGCCTACTCGATCTGGTGACCGTGGTCTACACCGACGCGTCGGGGGCGCCGCAAACCGACTTCAACGTGTCACTGCCATGGTCTCGGACCGTCGTGCTCGACCCCGGGGTGAGTACGCGATCGGTCGTGGCGACCAGCCTGACGGCTCGGCTGAACTGCTCGATCGCCGACGGTGTGGGTCAAAATGTCGCGATCTCGACCAGCAGCACGATGATCGCGGCCTGCAGCCGCTAAGCCTGCCTGGCCGACTCCTCCTCGCGCCGCTGCGCGACGCGCATCGTCGTCGCGCTAGGCCCGGCGCTAGGTCAGGCCCAGCTCGCGGGTCCGCTCGTCGTGGGTGCGCTGCAGTCGATCGAAGAACCCGCTGAGCTGCGCCAGTCCTTCGGCCCTCGTCACCACCAACTCGACCAGCTCGTCATGCTCGGCCAGCACATACTGTGCCTGGGTGATCGCCTCGCCGAGCAGACGGCGGGACCACAACGCCAATCGGCTGCGCTGCTTGTTGCTCTTGGTCACCGCGGCGCGCACCTCTGCCACCACGAACTGCGAGTGCTCGGTCTGCGACATCGTCGAGCGCACTACGTCGGCCACCTCTTCGGGTAGCGCATCGGCAATCTGGAGGTAGAAGTCGGCCGCCAACGCATCACCGATGTACGTCTTGACCAAGGCCTCCAGCCAGGTACTCGGGGTGGTCAGGCGGTGGTAGCCCTCAAGCGCGGAGGCGTACTTCGAGATCGCTGGAAGCACGTCGACGCCACGCTTCTCCAATGCATCGCACAGCAGCTCATAGTGCGCCATCTCCGCCGCGGCCATACTGGCCATCGAGATTCGGCCGCGCAGATCTGGCGCCATCCGGGCTTCGTCAGTGAGCCGGTAGAACGCCGCGACCTCGCCGTAGGCCAGCAGCGCGAAGAGTTCGTCGATCCCCGGATGGTCCGCGGGCAGCCGTGACGGAGGCGAATCGGCCAGCTGGCCACCCTGCGGAAGCGAAGTCATAAACACCACTCTATGTGCCGTCGACGTGGGCCCGCCGTGCGCCGCATCAGACCGCCCGCCACGCTCGCCGTTGATGCAAAGCGGGGTCGGACGGCCCCACCAGCTACAATGGGCACAGGTAACGGTGGCAGATCACAGTGCCACCTCTGCCTATGCAATGTGCGTGCATGCAGTTGGCCCGCCTCTCATCAGTGCAGGGCCCGCGAATCGGCAACGTATTCGACCGTCAACTGGTGCGCGCGTGACCGCAACGATTGACCAATCGAATACGAGCCCGAAAGGCACCTCTTCACGCATGACTCCACTCATCACACCCAGCCAAGCCGCACCCGAAATGACCTTTGCCGACCTTGGTGTTCGCGACGAAATCGTGCAGGCACTCAAAGAGCAAGGCATCGAGCATCCGTTTGCCATCCAGGAGCTCACGCTTCCGCTGGCACTCACCGGCGACGACCTGATCGGGCAAGCCCGCACCGGCATGGGGAAGACCTTTGCTTTCGGCGTCCCGCTGTTACAGCGGATCACCACCCTGGGCGCCGATCGGCCGCTGTCCGGCATCCCGCGGGCCCTGATCGTGGTGCCCACCCGCGAACTCTGTTTGCAGGTCTACGGTGACCTGTCCGCCGCGGCGAAGTACCTGAATACCGACGATGGCGACCGCAAACTGTCGGTGGTGTCCATCTACGGCGGTCGACCCTACGAGCCGCAGATCGAGGCGCTGCGCGCCGGCGCAGACGTGGTGGTCGGCACGCCCGGCCGGCTGCTCGACCTGGCCCAGCAGGGTCACCTGCAACTCGGCGGCCTGGCGGTGTTGGTGCTCGACGAGGCCGACGAGATGCTCGATTTGGGCTTCCTGCCCGACATCGAGCGGATCCTGCGGCAGATCCCCGACGAGCGGCAGTCGATGTTGTTCTCGGCGACCATGCCGGACCCGATCATCACGCTGGCCCGCACCTTCATGAACCAGCCCACCCACATCCGGGCCGAGGCGCCGCACTCCTCGGCGGTGCACGACCTCACCAAGCAGTACGCCTACCGTGCGCATGCGATGGACAAGGTGGAATTGGTCAGCCGGATGCTGCAGGCACGCGGACGCGGCGCCACGATGATCTTCACCCGTACCAAGCGCACCGCCCAGAAAGTCGCCGACGAACTCGCCGAGCGCGGCTTCGCCGTCGGCGCCGTACACGGCGACCTGGGTCAGATCGCCCGCGAGAAAGCACTCAAGCAGTTCCGCAACGGCGACATCGACGTGCTGGTAGCCACCGACGTGGCCGCCCGCGGCATCGACATCGACGACATCACGCACGTCATCAACTACCAGTGCCCGGACGACGAGAACACCTACGTGCACCGCATCGGCCGCACCGGAAGGGCCGGCAAGACCGGTATCGCGGTCACGCTGGTCGACTGGGACGAGCTACCCCGCTGGACGCTGATCGACAAGGCGCTCAGCCTGAACTGCCCCGATCCGGCCGAGACGTACTCGAACTCGCCGCACATCTACGTCGAGCTGGACATTCCGACCGAGACCAAGGGCGCTGTCGGCGCGCCGAAGAAATCACCGGTCAAACGGAGCGCATCGACTGGTGCACGCAGCGGGGACGCGCCCGCGGCGCCGCGCAACAGCACCCGCCAGCGCCGCCGCACCCGCGGCGGGCAGGCCGCGACCGGACACCCCGGTGCAGGCGAGTCAGACGGATCGGTAACGGCCGCAGGCAATTCCGACTCCGAATCCGGCGACGGCACCCGCGCTCGTCGTCGCCGTCGCCGCCCCCGCAAGTCAGCCGGCGCCACCGCCACCGCCACCTGATTCGGCGACGCTGTCGCCCGATGGTCAAGCCGGAACGCCGCACCAAGGCCGATCTGTTGGCGGCGGCAGCGATCGTCACGGTGGTGGCCTTGGCTGCGGCGTTGATGTGGTGGACCAGCGACGCCCGGGCCACTATCAGCCGCCCGGCGGCTGTGCCCGCGCCCAATCCGACGCCCGCGCACGCGGTGCCGTCGTCGCTGCGCGAGCTCTGGAGGGCCAACAGCCCGGCCACCGGGCAACCGGTCGCCGTCGGCGGATCCGTCGTCACCGGCGACGGTCGGCTCGTCGAGGGCCGTGACCCCGCCACCGGCGCCGTGCGATGGAGCTATTCGCGCGACGCCGACTTGTGCGGAGTGTCCTGGGTGTACCGCTACGCGGTCGCGGTGTATCGCGACGACCGGGGCTGCGGCCAGGTCAGCACCATCGACGCGTCCACCGGGCAGCGCGGCCCGGCCCGCAGCAGTTACAGCAACCGCCGGGTGGAGCTGTCCTCGGACGGAACGACGGTGTTGTCCGCCGGCGATACCCGGCTCGAGCTGTGGCGCTCGGACATGGTTCGGATGCTGTCGTACGGCGAGATCGACGCGCCGGTAAAGCCTTCAGCGGTCGGGTCGAAGGGGCTGCACACCGGCTGCCGCCTGACGTCGGCCGCCGCCAGCTCGTCGGCGGTGTCGGTGTTCGAGGCGTGCGGCCAACAGGCCGATCTGCGACTTGCACTGCTGCGGCCGGCCAAGGAAGAAGACGAACCCGATCAGCACAATGTCGCCGAACCGGGCATCGGCGCCGACTCCGGCGCCAAAGTGCTGACCGTGTCGGAGACCAGGACCGCGATCTACCTGCCCGCGCCCCAACCCAGGGTGGACGTCATCGACGAAACGGGCACCACCATCGCAAGCACGCTGCTGCCTGAGCCGTCGCTGACATCCAATGTGGTGACCCGGTCCAGCAACCTGATCAGCTGGTGGACCGGCCACCGGGTGATGGTGTTCGACGCGGCGAACCTGACCTACCGGTATTCCGTGGGGCCGGCGGGCTCGTCGGCTCCGGTGGGTCCGGCCACGCTGATGGCCGGCAAGCTGCTGGTCCCGGTCACCGAGGGCATTGCCGTCTGCGATCCGGTCACTGGAGTCGGCGAGGACTTCCTGCCGCTACGCCGCGAACCGTCGGAGGCGCCGGTGATCCCGCTCGCGTCGGGCTCCCAACTGCTGGAACAACGCGCTAACACTTTGGTCGCGCTGGGTTAGTCAGCCGTCGACTGCGAACGTGGGCAGCGCCTTGCCGGATTTCCAGTGTTTGAGCAGTGCCTGCGCCAGCTCCTGGTAGGCAGAAGCGCCCTTGTTCTTGCGCGCGGCCAACACCGACGAGCCGGACGCACTGGCTTCGGCGAATCGCACAGTGCGCGGGATGGGCGGCGCCAGCACCGGCAGGTCGTAGCGGTCGGCGACATCTTGCAGCACGTCGCGGGTGTGGGTGGTGCGCGGGTCGTACAGCGTCGGCAACGCACCCAGTAACTTCAGGCCCGGGTTGGTGATCTGCTGGACGTCATCGACGGTCCGCAGGAACTGCCCGACGCCGCGGTGGGCCAGCGTCTCGCATTGCAGCGGCACGATGACCTCGTCGGCAGCGGTAAGCCCGTTCAGGGTCAGCACGCCGAGCGACGGCGGACAGTCGATGATCACGACGTCGAACGCGCCGTCGAGTTTGTCCAGCGCCCTTTTGAGCGCGTACTCACGGCCCGCCCGCATCAACAGCATCGCCTCGGCGCCGGCCAGGTCGATGTTCGCCGGCAGCAGCGTCATCCCCTCGGCCGTCTCCACCAACGCGGCACTGGGCTCGACGTCGCCGAGCAGCACCTCGTGCACCGACACCGCCAACTTGTCCGGATCCTGGCCGAGCGAAAAGGTGAGACAGCCCTGCGGATCCAGATCAATCAGCAGCACCCGCCGGCCTGCGTCGGCCATCGCCGCACCCAGCGACGCCACCGTGGTCGTCTTGGCCACCCCACCTTTTTGGTTGGCCACCGCCAGTACTCGGGTCCCCTTCATCGCAACGACGCTCCCCTTTGTTTCTTGCCGGCGGTCATCTCACGCCGCTCCTCAGCATCGCTACGCTCTGCATCGTCACCGGCGGTCATCTCACGCCGCTCCTCAGCATCGCTACGCTCTGCATCGTCACCGGCGGTCAACACCTGCCATCCTGGCATTGACACCATCATGCCCGCGCACCGACGGCCTTATGTGTCAGGCACAATCGGTAAACATGAGCGTCCAAAGTCATCGGCTAGTGCTGCTTCGGCATGGCGAGACCGAGTGGTCGCTGTCCGGTCAGCACACCGGGCACACTGAAATCGACCTCACCGACAACGGGCGAGCCCAAGCGGGCACCGCCGGACAGGCGCTGGCCGACCTGCGCCTCAACGACCCAAAGGTGATCAGCAGTCCCCGCCGGCGCACCATGCAGACCGCCGAGTTGGCCGGCCTGACTGTCGACAAGGAATCTGAACTGCTCTCCGAGTGGGACTACGGATCTTACGAAGGCGTGACGAGCGAGGAGATCCACGAGATCGACCCGGACTGGCTGATCTGGACGCACGGCTGCCCGGGCGGTGAATCCGTTGCAGAGGTCTCCGAACGGGCCGACCGGGTCGTTGCGCTGGCGCTGGATCTGATGGCTGCCAATGACGTCATCTTCGTCAGCCACGGCCACTTCTGTCGCGCCATCATCACCCGATGGGTGCAATTACCGCTGGCCGAGGGGAGCCGATTCGGTATGTCCACCGGCTCGATCGCGCTCGGCGGCTTCGAACACGGCATCCGGCAAGTGAGTGCACTGGGCCTGCCCCATCCCAATGACGGCTGAGCCGCCGTTTGTGCTGTGCGCGCCGTCCGCAGCGGTGATCGCCGACGGCGTGCAGGCCTGCTATCACGACGTGGCCAGCGCGCAGGCGGCATTGGGCTCAGGTTCGACACCAATAGTTCTGGGAGCTTTGGCATTTGATGTCGACGCGCCGGCGGCGTTAATGGCACCCCGTTCGGTTCAACGCGTGGCGGGGCTACCCGATTGGCCGACCGGGCCGATGCCTCACGTCCGCGTGGTCGACGCGATTCCGACGCTCGACGAGCACCGTGCCCGAATCCGGCGGGCCTGCGACGAACTCACCGCGGCCGGCGGCGCGCTGCAAAAAGTAGTGCTGGCCCGCGCGCTGCGCATGGTGGCCGACGCACCACTGGACGCCCGAATCCTCCTGCGCCGCTTGGTCGAGAGCGACCCGGCCGCCTACGGCTACCTCGTCGACCTGTCAGCGGCCGGCGGCGGTTACAACGGCACGGTGCTGATCGGCGCCAGCCCCGAACTGCTGGTGGCCCGTGACGGTGATCGAGTGACCTGCCAGCCGTTCGCCGGCTCAGCGCCACGGGTCGCCGATGCCGACCTCGATGCTGCCGCCGGCGCGGCGCTCGCCGAGTCGGCCAAGGATCGCCACGAGCATCAGTTGGTGATCGAAACCATGACTGAGGCATTGAGCCCACTGTGCCGCGAGTTGACGTTCCCGGCCGAGCCAACCCTGAGCGGTACCACAGCACTGTGGCATCTACGCACACCGATCACCGGATTGCTGCGCGATACCTCAACAACTGCAATCGATTTGGCGCTTGCTCTGCATCCCACTCCGGCGGCGGCGGAGTACCCACCGATGCCGCCACTCGGCTGATCGGCGAATTGGAGGGCGAGCGCGGGTTCTACGCCGGCGCGGTGGGCTGGTGCGATGCGAGTGGCGACGGGCGCTGGGTGGTGAGCATTCGCGGCGCGCAACTGGCCGCCGATCGCCTGTCCGCGCTGGCTCACGCCGGCGGCGGCATCGTCGCCGAATCCGATCCCGATGGCGAAGTCGCAGAAACTACAACGAAATTCAAGACAATTCTGACAGCGCTGGGGATTGAACCATGAAGCGTGTCCGCCGCGCCCAACCCGCCGACGCCGCGGCAATCACCGCGATGATCCACGACCTCGCTCATTTCGAGCGCGCCTCTGAGCAGTGCACGGTGATCGAATCTCAAATCAGCTCAGCGCTATTCGGCCAATACACGACGCTGAAGGCACACGTCGCCGAGGTCGATGGCGAAGTCGCGGCGATGGCGCTGTGGTTCCTGAATTTCTCGACCTGGGATGGCGCCGAGGGAATCTATCTGGAAGACCTGTTCGTACGGGCCCAATTTCGCCGCCGCGGGCTGGCGCGCGCCCTGTTGGCTGCGCTGGCCAAGGAATGCGTGGACAACGACTACACGCGACTGGCCTGGTCGGTGTTGAACTGGAACACCGACGCGATCACGCTCTACGACGCTGTCGGCGGTCAGCCGCAGAGCGAATGGACGACCTATCGGGTGTCGGGTCGGGAATTGGCCGCGCTGGCCGGATCGTGACCGTCCGTCGGCGGCGGTCAACTGCGTCACGACTCGTTCGCGACCCAGCGCAACGCGGCGGGGCTGAACAACAGCACCAAGACGGTCACAGACAGCGCGGCGAGCGGGATCCCGACCAGCGCCCGCTGCGACCCCGTCGTCAGGTAGTACGCCACGCCCAGCAGCAATAACTCGGCGAACACCGCCAGCCCGCGGCCCCAGCGCCGTCCGGTGAGCAGCGCCCAGCCGGCCGCCAACACAGCAGCCCCGGTCATGGCGAACCATGCCGACGTCCCGAAAACGTTGTTCCCGCGCTGACCCGCACCACCGATCGCCCGGATGAGCAGGACAGCGGCGGCGACCACCCCCGCGCCACCTTGAGCAGCGACGACGAAACCCGCGGCGCGCACGCTGGCCGGAGGACGCCTGATCACCGCCTCAGCGTAGCCACCGCCGCTCATCCCAACGTCGCGCTCCTCCGCGGGCAGCACCGCGGCCCCCATCGTCGCCGCTCACCCCAACGTCGCGCTCCTCCACGGGCCGCACCGCGGCCCCCATCGTCGCCGCTCACGTAGGCTCTGACCTCATGCGCGCCGTGCTGATCGTCAACCCGACCGCGACCTCGACGACAACGGGCGGCCGCGATCTGCTCACGCACGCTCTCAAAAGTCGGCTTGACTTGACCGTCGAGCACACCCGCCACCGCGGCCACGGCCGCGAACTTGCCCAGGCCGCAGCCCGGGACGGGGTCGATCTGGTCGTCGTCCACGGCGGCGACGGCACAGTGAGCAACGTCGTCAACGGCCTGCTCGGGAAACCGGGACGCGGGCTGCCGACCGGACCCGTCCCGGCGCTGGCTATCGTCCCTGGCGGGTCAGCCAATGTGATGGCACGCTCGCTGGGCATTCTGCCCGGCCCCATCGACGCCACTAACCAGCTGATCTGGCTGCTCGACAAATACGGCACGGAAAAACAGTGGCGCCGGATCGGGCTGATCGACTGCGGTGAGCAGTGGGCCGTTCTGAACGCGGGAATGGGAGTCGACGCCGAGGCGGTCGCCAAGGTAGAGGCGCAGCGGGAAAAGGGCCGCAAGGTCACCCCAACCCGCTACATCCTTGCTGCGACGCGGGCCACGCTCGCCTACTCTCGCAAGGCGCCGCGGCTGACCGTGGAGATGCCCGGCCGCGAGCCGGTGACGGGCACCTACTTCGTCTTCGTGTCCAACTCGAGCCCATGGACCTATGCCGACAGCCGCGCAATGTGTACCAACCCCACCACCAGCTTCGAATCCGGACTCGGCGTCTTCGGCGTAACCCGGCTGAAGATCGTTCCGAGCCTCAAGCTGGTCGCACAAATGTTCGCCAAAGAGCCCAACGTTGCCGGTGATCAGGTTGTTCGCGACGACAACGCGGGTTGCGTGCGAGTTACCTGTGCCGATCCGCCGATGGCGAGCCAGATCGACGGCGATTACTTGGGACTGCGCGAGACCATGACATTTCGCGCGGTGCCCGACGCCCTGGATGTGGTCGCCCCACCGGCCAAAAAGATGCCTTGAACTGCATCCTGGCGAAATGTGAGCAAACGCTCTGGCCAGATTCCGGCGTAGTGTAGTACAAACGGTTAAGGGATTTGGAAACACCTCCTTGAAGTGAGATAGCCCACGGACCAACGAGCCGCTATTGACATCTGTTGAGCCTGTGAAACGATCGAACAACCGCATGCAACGGTACGGAAACATTTCTTGTGCCTGCGTTAACAGCCGAAGAAAATCATTCGTGCGCATTGCTGCGCACATAGTGAGGAGTAACGACTAATGGATTGGCGCCACACAGCGGTCTGTCGCGACGAAGACCCGGAACTGTTCTTCCCTGTCGGGAACAGTGGTCCGGCTCTCGCGCAGATTGCCGACGCGAAACTGGTGTGTAACCGCTGCCCGGTGATCACCGAGTGCCTGTCCTGGGCGCTCAACACCGGGCAAGACTCGGGCGTATGGGGTGGGATGAGCGAAGACGAACGACGTGCGCTCAAGCGTCGCAACGCTCGGACGAAGACCCGTACCGGAGTCTGACCCAGGTCACCTTCCAACGGTGCGGCCCCGAAGATGTCCGGGGCCGCACAGTTGTGTGTGCACCTAGTGCGCGGCTCGCGCGCGGCGCCCGATCGGGACCCGCAACACGACGTCCGTACCGCCCTCAGGGGCGTCCTGCATGGTCAAGGAGCCGTCGAGTTCGGCCGATACGAGTGTCCGAACGATCTGGAGACCGAGCCGATCGGACTGCTCGATGGTGAATCCCTCGGGGAGCCCGCGGCCGTTGTCGTGCACGACGACGTCAAGCCAGCGCGCGGAGCGCTCGGCACGGATCGTCACCGACCCACCGCCCACGGCGGACTCGCAGGTGGCCGGATCGAAGGCGTGCTCTATGGCGTTCTGGACGAGTTCGGTCATCACCATGATCAGCGCCGTCGCCCGGTCGGAGTCCAAGACGCCGAGCATGCCGGCCCGGTTGATCCGGATCGGCGTATCAACCGTCGCCACGTCGTTCATGATGGGCAGAATTCGGTCGATCACCTGATCGAGGTTGACCTCCTCGTCGACCGACATCGACAACGCGTCGTGCACCAGTGCGATCGACGAAACCCGTCGCACCGATTCGATCAACGCCTCGCGCCCCTCGGGGTTGGTGGTCCGCCGAGCCTGCAGGCGCAGTAGCGCCGCGACGGTCTGAAGGTTGTTCTTCACCCGGTGGTGGATCTCACGGATCGTGGCGTCCTTGGACATCAGCGCGCGGTCACGACGTTTGATCTCGGTGACGTCGCGGATCAGCACCGCGGCACCGGCCGGCGAGGAGTTGAGCACCAGCGGCAGCGTCCGTAGCAACACCGCGGCGCCGCCGGCGTCGACCTCGATGCGCATACTCGCCCCGCCCCGCAGCGAATTCAGCACGTGCTCGGCGAGCTCGTGGGCCTCGAACGGGTCCGAGATCAGCGGGCGGGTGATAGCTATCAGGTTGTGCCCCTCCAACTCTGACGTCAGACCCATCCGGTGATAGGCCGATAGCGCGTTAGGGCTGGCGTAGGACACCACACCGTCGACGTCGAGGCGGATGAATCCGTCACCCACCCGTGGGCTGGACCGCGACATCGCCAGGTCGCCCACGTTGGGAAAGGTGCCCTGCGAGAGCATGTGGACCAGGTCGGCGGCGCAATCGAGATAGGCGGTCTCGAGCTGACTTGACTTGGGAGTGCCGGCAACGGCGGTCTGGTGCGTCAGCACCGCAACCACCGCGTCGCCATAGCGAACCGGCACCGCCTCGATGTTGACTCCGGTTTGCTGCCACGAATACTGTTGTCCTGCATTGCTTTCCAGGCGAATGGCACCGGAATCAAAAGCCGCCGAGATCAGCGGCATCCGGTCGGCGTCGACGACGGTCCCGACCGCATCGCGCAGCAGAACGGTGGGCGCGGTGTTTGGTCGGCACTGCGCAACGGACACCAGCGAATCGTCTTCGCGGCGAACCCACATCAGATAGTCGGCGAACGACAGGTCGGCGAGCAGCTGCCACTCTCCGACCACCGCATGCAGATGATCGACAGCACTGCCCGGTAAGACGGTGTGCTCGGCGAGCAAGTCACCGAGGGTGGACATCGGCGATCTCCGTTGTGATGTTCAGGCGGCTAGCTGATCACGGCGATGAGGTCGCCGGCCTGGATCACGTCGCCGACCGACACACTCACCTTGCTGATCGTGCCGGCGACCTCGGCCAGCACCGGGATCTCCATCTTCATCGATTCCAGCAGTACCAGGGTATCGCCCTCGCGGATCTGGTCGCCTTCGTGGACCACGACCTCGAGCACGCTGGCCACGATCTCTGCCCGCACGTCCTCGGCCATCAGCACCCCGTTCGTCAGCCCGCCGTTTTCGGCAATTGCGCTACTTTATCGAACCACAGTCGATTTCCTCAGTCGCACTCCGAGCGTCCGACTGCGGCGTCGGGGCCTGGTAGCGGCCGATATGTGCGGCCAAAAGGTCACGATTCGTGCCGGGGATATATCGATAAGCAAACTCCAAGATCACTAAGAGAACCTATAGAGCCGCTTCTGTGACAGTGTCGTGCTCGAACTGTGACATGGGGCAAGCAGAGTGTCCAAAGTGATGGGAGTGCCTGAAGCTCCTGGAGTTAAACAGTCGAATTGAGGAGTATTCCGTTGTCCGACAACATGTTTGCGTGTACGACCACCCGCGGATCACTACTACGACGAGTGGCCACCGGTTTCGGGATGGCAATGGCGGCATACGCCTTGGTCGGGCTCGGTGCCGGGGCGGCCGCAGCCGCTCCCCAGCAGCCATTCGCCGCCGATGACCCGTTCCCTGGGATGTCGGGGGCCGGCAGCGCGGTGAACATCGCCAACTCGCTGTTCGGCTCACTGAGCGGGCTGATGAACAACGTCATTCCCGGCGCCGGCGACCTGCTGATGCCCGCCACCGGAGCGCTCGGCGGCGGCGGCGGCCTTCCGGGCGGCCTGCCCGGCGGCCTCGGCGGTCTCGGCGGCGGTGCCGGCCTTCCCGGCGGACTGCCCGGCGGCCTTCCGGGCCAGACGCTGCCCGGCCAGACCCCCAGCCTCGGCGGCCTTCCGGGCCAGACGCTGCCCGGCCAGACCCCCGGCCTCGGCGGCCTTCCGGGCCAGACGCTGCCCGGCCAGACCCCCGGCCTCGGCGGCCTGCCTGGTCAAGGACCGGGTTACCCCGGCGGACTGCCCGGCGGCCCCGCCCCGCTCATGCCTGGGCAGAGTCCCGCAATGCCGGGCCAAGCCCCGCTTGCCGGCCAGCAGGGCCCGGTCTCCTCGGCGAGCGCAACTGGCAGCACGCTGGCGCACGTGCCGGTCGTCTAGCAATTAGTCCAGACCGGTGGCGGCATGACAGACTGATCGACGAGCAAGAACTGCGAGGAGGATCAATCATGGCCAAGCGAGGCCGGAAGAAGCGCGACCGCAAGCACAGCAAGGCCAACCACGGCAAGCGGCCCAACGCTTAACCAACCGATCGAATCAACAAAGGCGCGGACCGTCCGACAGGCGGCCCGCGCCTTTGTTTCGGCGTGGTTGTGTGTCAGCTACCGCGGATGATCGTGGTCCGGCTGATTTCCAACCGCAACCGCTCGCGCAGGCCGTCCGGGGCCCGATCGCCCCGGCACTTGGTCGAGATCAGCAACTTCAGCCGCTCCTCGAGGCCGTAGTACTGGAAACAGGGCGGGCAGTCCTCGAGATGTTGTCTGAGTTTGGCCTGCGCCTCGGGACTGCACTCGCCGTCGAGCAACGTCCACACCTCGGCGAGGACCTCTGCGCATTCGTCCTTGATGGGCGGCTCGGGCGAGTGCCCGCTCATGACGACACCTGCTCGGGTGCGTGGTCGCCGCGGATGAAACCCCGGTCCTTGGCGACGTCGGCGAGCAGTTCCCGCAGCTGACGCCGACCGCGATGCAGTCGCGACATCACTGTCCCGATCGGAGTGTCCATGATCTCCGCGATCTCTTTGTAGGGAAAACCTTCGACGTCGGCGTAGTAGACCGCCATCCGAAACTCCTCTGGCAAGGCCTGGAGGGCTTCTTTGATCTCGGTGTCGGGCAGCGCCTCGAGCGCCTCGACCTCCGCCGATCGCAGCCCGGTGGAGGTGTGCTGGGCCGTCGCCGCCAACTGCCAGTCGGTGATCTCGTCGGTCGGATACTGCGCGGGCTGACGCTGCTTCTTGCGATAGCCGTTGATATAGGTGTTGGTCAGAATGCGGTAGAGCCAAGCCTTGAGGTTGGTGCCCTCTGTGAACGACCGAAAGCCCGCATAGGCCTTGATCATCGTCTCTTGCAGCAAGTCTTCGGCGTCGGCCGGATTACGGGTCATCCGCATTGCGCCGCCGTAGAGCTGGTCCAGCAGCGGGATCGCGTCGCGCTCGAATCGCGCGGTGAGCTCGGCATCGGTTTCGTCGGATCGGGTGCGCGCCCGGCCGCCGGAATCGTCGGCATCGACCGCGATCTCCGGCTCAGTCGCGCCATCGGTATCAGCCATAGTGAGTAACGCAGTCCCTTCTGTCGCGATACCGGTGAACAGGTCCATCAACACCGGACCCGTCTGGTACCCGGCCAACTGCTGTTCGCCCGTGAGGCTTGTCGCCGTTGACACGCGATTACCCCTTTCCCAATCTAGAGCCTGCCCCTGACACTGTCTGCTTCGCCTGGCGTAACAGCCAGGATCGCCCCGGTATTTCCGCACCACTGACGCGGGGCACTTGTGAGCGGCGTTACTGTGACGCTCATGTCGCTGAAAGCAAAGACCATGTTCATCTCGGGTGCCAGCCGCGGAATCGGGCTGGCGATCGCGAAGCGGGCCGCGCAGGACGGCGCCAACATCGCGCTGATCGCCAAGACGGCCGAGCCGCACCCCAAGCTCGAGGGCACGGTGTACACCGCGGCCAAGGAGCTCGAGGAGGCGGGCGGGCAGGCGCTGCCGATCGTCGGCGACGTCCGCGACCCGGAGTCGGTGCAGTCCGCCGTGGCCAAGGCCGTCGAACAGTTCGGTGGGATCGACATCGTGGTGAACAACGCGTCGGCGATCAACCTGGGCTCCATCACCGAGGTGCCGATGAAGCGTTTCGACCTGATGAACGGCATCCAGGTACGCGGCACCTACGCCGTGTCCCAGGCCTGCATCCCGCACATGAAGGGTCGGGAGAACCCGCACATCCTGACCCTGTCCCCGCCGGTGCTGCTCGGGAAAGAATGGCTGAAGCCGACGGCGTACATGATGGCCAAGTTCGGTATGACGCTGTGCGCGTTGGGGATTGCCGAGGAGCTGCGCGACCAGGGCATCGCCTCGAACACCTTGTGGCCGCGCACGTTGGTGGCCACCGCCGCGGTACAGAACCTGCTGGGCGGCGACGAGGCGATGGGCCGCGCACGTAAGCCCGAGATCTACTCCGACGCTGCCTACGTCATCCTCAACAAGCCGTCGAAGGAGTACACCGGCAACACCCTGCTCTGCGAAGACGTGCTGCTGGACTCCGGCGTCACAGACCTGTCGGTCTACAACTGCGTGCCGGGCGGCACCCTCGGCGTCGACTTCTGGGTCGACGGCGTGAACCCGCCGGGGTACTCCGGTCCCTAAAGCGGCGACGCGGGCGCTGGCGGTACTGAGCGACGCCGGCGTGCCCCACGAGGTGGTGAAGTTCGACCACGACCCGCGCGAACGCTCGTTCGGCGGCGAGGCGGTTCGTGCGCTGAGCGACTCCGTCGAACCTGGCCAGATCTACAAAACGCTGGTCATCGCGCTTCCCGACGGGTTGGCGGTGGCGATCGTGCCGGCGCTGGCGAAGCTGTCGTTCAAGGCCGCCGCCGCGGCATTGCGGGCGGCGAAGGCCACCATGGCCGACCAGAAGGCCGCAGAGCGGGCGACGGGCTACGTGCTCGGCGCGATCTCTCCCCTCGGGCAGCGCACGGCGTTACCGACGGTCGTCGACGCGGGTGCGCTCCGATGGGAGCGAATGTACGTCAGCGCGGGTCGGCGCGGCTGGGACGTCGCGGTGGCGCCCGACGACCTGATCCGGCTTACCGGCGCAGTGACCGCGCAGATTCAGGCCTGAGAGCTGCTCATCCTGATGCGGCGTTGCGTCTTTCGGGTCGCCGAACAACCGGGGCTTCCCGCCCGCCGGATCCCGACTACCGTGGCATGACATGACGACCGCGGTGGTGGTGGGCGGTGGGCCCAACGGCCTGGCCGCCGCTGTGACCCTGGCGGCCGAGGGGGTCGCGGTCACCGTCCTCGAAGCCGCCGATGAGGTCGGCGGCGGCGCCCGCAGCAGCGCGGCGATCCTGCCCGGCCTGCTGCACGACCACTGCTCGGCAATCCACCCGATGGCCGTCGGCTCGCAGTTCGTGAGCAGGTTCAACCTGGACCGCTACGGGCTGACCTGGCGCTGGCCCGAAATCGACTGCGTTCACCCACTCGAGGACGGCAGTGCGGGCGTGCTGCACCGCTCGGTGGAGCGGACCGCTGCCGGTCTCGGTCGCGATGGCGCACGATGGCGGCGTGCGTTCGGCTACGCCGCGGCTCGATTCGACGCGCTCAGTGCGGACATCATGGGGCCGCTGCTGCGGATTCCCCACCACCCGCTGATGCTGGCCCGGTTCGGGGCTCCGACCGTGCTTCCGGCGTCGACATTCGCGCGGCTGTTCGGTACCCCGCAGGGCCGGGCCTTGTTCGGCGGCGTTGCAGCGCACGCGTTTCGGCCCCTGCACTATCCAATGACATCGGCGATCGGGATGGGCATCATCACCGCCGGCCACCGGCACGGCTGGCCGGTCGCCGAAGGCGGCTCACAAGCCATCACCGATGCGATG
>NZ_JBYCLD010000292.1:0-6978 GCF_057473725.1 Mycobacterium sp. TH-M11
CGATAGCAGGCTACCAGCCGAATGTCAGCAAAACGCTATTGGCCTACCGCTCGCGGCAGGTCCCAGCTCTGCTCCCGCGCGTACGGCGCATAGTCGAGGTGCTCGAACATCGGGTCCTCCTCATCGATCTCCAGCACCACTGCCCCGGGGCGCCGCAACCGCGCCGGGACCACGTCGTATTCGCGGTCGTAGGCGTTCTCCACGCCCAGCTGCGAACGCGCCATCCGCTGCATCCGGCGCCGGCGCACCCGCTCCTCGATCCGAGTCTGCTTGCGCAGATAGCCCAGGTAGAGCACGGTTATCGCAGACATGAGGCCGACGAACCACCACGCCGAGGAGGTCCCTAGGAACGCCGTCATCGCCGAGAGCACCAGGACCAGTGCCATGACCATCAACACTCGCAGGCGCGCGGCGTATTTGCGCTTTGCGAGCGCGGCAGCCCTATCCGGATCAAAACGATGCCGCCGATCGTGCGCCGCCGGCATCGTGCGCAGCGGCGGGTCTTCGGCGACGGGGATACCCGACGTGTCGTCGACGTACTCGTACTGGTCTTCGTCGTCGTCGAAGCCTTCGCCCCTGTCGCCGAAGGCGTCGCCCACGTCGTCGTATTCGACGGCGAGGTTGACCTCGGTGTCGGTGTCGTCTGCGGCCTGATGGTCGGCGTCCGCGTGGGCGGCCGGCAGGGCTGGTGCGTCGGGGTCGACCACGTCGACATCGAGGTAGTCCGGCCCGGCGTCCTCCGACGACGACGGCGCGGCGACCGTCGCGAGGACGCGCGAGGGCGGGGCGTCAGCGTCGGCGTCGGCGTCGTGGAAGGCGTCATGGTCATCGGTATCAGGGAAGGCGCCAGCGTCGTCATGGTCGACCTGCTCGTCGTCTTCGGGCTGCCAGTCGGGGTTACTGCGATGCCCCGCCGCGGGCTTGCCGCGCTTGATCAGGCGGGCCGCCCTGCTGTTGTTGAGCACCCGGGTGGCCAATGCGACATCGCTGGTGCGCCGGACCGCGTCGCGCTTGCTGACCAGCATGGGGACCAGCACGAACAGCCAGAGCACCACGAGTGAGATCCAAAGCAATGACTGCGGGATGCTTGGCATGGCGACCCGCTCCTTTCCCCGCCGGGCGCCACCAGTTGAGACGCCCTATGCAGAGCATCATTAGTCACAAAAGTCACGTTCGTAACACGACACGCCGCGAGTTGTTGACGGACTGAATTAGCAGGACCCCATGGCCCGGTTCCTCCCCGCGCCGCAAACGGCGCGAATCGTCACCGCGCTAGCCCCATGGCCCGGTTCCTCCCCGCGCCGCAAACGGCGCGAATCGTCACCGCGCTAGTCCCATGGCCCGGTTCCTCCCCGCGCCGCAAACGGCACGAATCGTCACCGCGCTAGGCCCAGCGCGCATGGCCCTGGCGGACCAGCGCCGATACCACTGACCCGTACACCTCTTCGATCGTGAGGCCCACCAGCAGGTGATCGCGCCAGGCACCGTCGACCTGGAGGTAGCGCTTCAACAACCCCTCTTCACGAAATCCGACCTTCGCGAGCACGGCCCGGCTCGCCGCGTTCTCCGGCCGCACGGTCGCTTCCACCCGGTGCAGTCTGACCGGGCCGAAGCAGTGGTCGAGCCCGAGCGCCAGGGCGCCGGTGGCGACACCGCGACCGGTCACCGCATGGGACACCCAGTAGCCGATCCAGGCCGACCGCAGCGCGCCGTGCGTGACGTTGCCGATCGTCAGCTGCCCGCAGAATTGGCCGTCCAACTCGATCACATACGGCAGCATGCGACCGTTGCGAGCTTCCGACCGCAGGCTCGAGCACACCGCCGGCCATGCCGAAATAGAGTGTCGTGCAATCCAATCGGACTCGGTGCTGGGCTCATACGGCTCCAGGTGGGCGCGGTCGGCAAGCCGGGCCCGGCTCCATTGCGCCGCGTCACGCAACCGCACCGGCCGCAGCCGGATCACTCCGGCCGCCACCCGTAACGGGCCCACCGCAGCGGGCCAGCCGGGGTGATGAGAATTGTTGCGCCACACCGTCACGAGCTGAAACCACCGGCTCGTTCAGCCGCGCTGAGCCAGGAACGCCACGTCGACGACCTCGCCGGTGCGAATCTGCTCAGCCTCACGGGGAACCACGACCAGACAGTTTGCCTCAGCCAGCGTCGCCAGCAAATGCGACGACGCACCCGGGGCACCGCCCAGGGCCTGCACCAGATACTCGCCGGTGTCCTGATCGCGCATCAGTTGTCCGCGCAGAAACCCCTTGCGGCCCGCCACCGAGGTGATCGGCGACAGCGTGCGCGCCTGCACCATCCGGCGCATCGGCTGCCGCTTACCCAGCGACAACCGGATCAGCGGCCGGACCATCACCTCGAAGACCACCAGTGCGCTGACCGGGTTGGCGGGCAACAGAAACGTCGGAACGCCGTCGCGGCCCAGCTGGCCGAAGCCCTGCACGGAACCCGGATGCATGGCGACCCGGGAGACCTCCATGTCCCCGAGCTTGGCGAGCACCGAGCGCACCGCCTCGGCCGCCGCGCCGCCGACTGCGCCGGCGATCACCACGATCTCGGCGCGATTGACCTGGCCTTCGACCACCTCGCCAAGCTCTCGCGGGTCGCCGGAGACAATGCCGACGCGGTTGACGTCGGCACCGGCGTCGCGGGCCGCGGCCGCCAGCGCGTAGGAGTTGACGTCGTAGACCTGGCCGTTGCCCGGCGTGCGAGAGATGTCGACCAGCTCACCGCCGACCGCCAGCACCGAGACCCGCGGACGTGGGTGCACCAGAACCCGCTCACGTCCCACCGCGGCCAGCAGCCCGACCTGCGCGGCGCCAATGATCGTCCCCGCCCGTACGGCGACGTCACCCGGTTGCACGTCGTCCCCGGTGCGCCGCACGTAGGCGCCCGAGCGCACCCCGCGCAGCACCCGCACTCGCGACTGGCCGCCGTCGGTCCAGCGCAACGGCAACACTGCATCGGCCAGCGTCGGCAGCGGTGCCCCGGTTTGCACGCGCGCGGCCTGGCCCGGCTGCAACCTGCTCGGCGTGCGGGCGCCGGCCTGCACGCTGCCCATCACCGGCAGGGTCACGCCGCCGCCGGCCGGCGCCGAATCGGGTGCCTCGTCGTCGAGCTGTTCGTCGGCCGGGTTGGTCTCCCCCACCCCGAGTACGTCGACGCTGCGAACGGCGTAGCCGTCGATGGCGGCCTGATCGAAGCCGGGCAGCGGCCGCTCAGTCACAACCTCTTCGGCACACAACAACCCTTGGGCTTCGGCGATCGCGACGCGCACCGGCCTCGGCGCCACCGCGGCAGCCGTCACTCGGGCTTGTTGTTCTTCCACCGAACGCACGACGCGCCTTTCTGTTTCAGCCAGGCGCTTGGCCTGCTAATCCTCGGCCAGACCCAGTCTGGTCACCAGCCACCGCCGCAGCTCTGGCCCGTAATCGGGACGGTCCAAGGCAAAGTCAACCGCAGCCTTGAGGTAGCCGCCGGGATTTCCCAAGTCGTGTCGGGAGCCGCGGTGGACGACGACGTGCACCGGATGCCCCTCGTCGATCAGCAACGCGATCGCGTCGGTCAACTGCATCTCGCCCCCGGCGCCACGCTGAATGCGTTGCAACGCACCGAAAACGGCGCGATCGAGGACATACCGCCCGGCCGCGGCGTACAGCGACGGCGCATCCTCGACCTTCGGCTTCTCCACCATGCCCTTGACTTTCAGCACGTCGCTGTCGGCGCCGGGCACCGGCTCGACGTCGAAAACCCCGTAGGCGCTCACCTCGTCGCGTGCCACCTCGATGGCGCATAGCACCGAACCGCCGAACTCAGCGCGCACCTTCGACATCGTCTCCAGCACGCCGGTCGGCAGTACCAGGTCGTCGGGGAGAAGAATCGCGACAGCGTCCTCGTCCGCCCACAGCACCGGCTCCACGCAGCTGATCGCATGTCCCAGTCCCAGCGGCTCGGTCTGCACGACCGACTCGACCTTGATCAGCTGCGGCGCCCGGCGGACCTTGGCCAGCATGGCCTCCTTGCCGCGGGCCTGCAGCGTGCCCTCCAGCACCAGGTCTTCGACGAAGTGCGCGACGACGCCGTCTTTGCCTTCGGAGGTGATGATCACCAGACGTTCGGCACCGGCCTCAGCCGCCTCGGCCGCGACCAACTCAATGCCGGGGGTGTCCACGACAGGCAACAGCTCCTTCGGCACGGTTTTGGTCGCCGGCAGGAAACGGGTGCCCAAACCGGCCGCGGGCACGATCGCTGTCCGCGGAACCGAAATGTGTGGGGTGGCCATCGTTGAAACCATATCGTTGAACCCGTGGCGACCGCGGGCAAGTCGGCAATGCGAGAACGGCTGGTAGCAGCGCGTCGATTGGTGTCCAATGTCGACCGGGCGCGGCAGGCCGCGGCACTGGCCGGTCATGTCGGCGCGCTGGCGATCGACGGCGGCACCGTGTGCGCCTACGTTCCGGTCGGCAGCGAGCCAGGATCCCTCGAACTGGTGGATGCCTTGGCGCGGCGCGCCGACCAGGTGTTGCTCCCGGTCGCGCGTACCACCGCCGACGACGCCGCGCTGGCGCTGCAGTGGGGCCAGTACCGGCCCGGACTGTTGGTGACCGCACGATTCGGCCTGCTGGAACCGGCCGGGCCGTGGCTACCAGCGACAGCCGTCGCCACGGCCGGCGTCGTCCTGGTGCCGGCGCTGGCGGTCGACCGTACCGGCGCACGGCTGGGACGGGGCCGCGGGTTCTATGACCGGACGCTGACGTTACGGGCTCCGCGGGCCCGGTTGATCGCCGTCATCCGCGACGAGGAACTGCTCGACGAGGTGCCACACGAACCACACGACGTGCCGATGACGCATGCCCTGACCCCCGGGCAGGGCCTGGTCGAGCTCGCCGGTTAGCCAAGACACCCGCGTTCCGCAACCGGCTGCGAGTTCTCCTGCCGAACGAAAAAGCCGTACCCGCTCACAATCGGAGCGGGTACGGCCTTCATGTCTCGCGGACCGGTCAGATGGCCCGAACTTTGCTGGCCTGGGGGCCCTTGGCGCCCTGGGTGATTTCGAACTCAACCTGTTGGTTCTCATCGAGGCTGCGGAATCCGCCGCCGTCGATCTCGGAGTAGTGGACGAAGACGTCCGGACCCTCCGCCTGGGCGATGAAGCCGAAGCCCTTTTCCGCGTTGAACCACTTCACGGTTCCCTGTGTCATGCGTTTCTCCTTTGCCAGAGTTACCGCCCCGCACCATGCGAAACGGTGGCCGAATGATCAGACGACTGCTTCTGACTTGCCCTGCAAGGAGAAAGAGACGCCCGCACCAAGTTTCTGCGCGAGCGTGTTGGGAACACGAACACTTAGAATTTCGACTCCCCGATCCTACGCGATCTCCGGACGGTTTTTTACCCGCCTCCCCGGGTGCGTTCGACGCCGACTCAGCAGCGGGTGGGGTCAGCCACATCGCGGCCCCTAACATTGCCTGTGTAGGTTCCCATTCCGCGCGTCATAACCCACTCCGCTGAACTGCGGTGACGCCGGATGTCTCACGTGATGTCATGCGGATTCTGTCTCATTCTCGTGTCATATCCTCAGCTGGCTTCCTGGCGTCCCGCAACGAGATACCCCGACCGTCCGCCTGGCGTCGGCGTAGACGTCAGTTGTGGGCCCGGTCGCCGAACCATCGGTGGAGGGCCTGGTCTAGGTGTCCGGCGCTGGTGTCGGTCCAGGCGATGTAGCCATCGGGCCGGACGAGCGCGGCGCGGGGCGCTGGGACCTGACCGAGTGTTGGGAGACACCATGTTTCAAGCGGGTCCGCTTCCACGGTGCTGACGCGGTCCCGCCATCGTGTGACGTCCGGTGTGGGGCTGGGGCCGGTGGCCAGTAGAACTCCCCTGCCCTGGTGGAGCTGGTCGAAGAGTCGCACCCGGCCGCGGTCGGTAAGCAGGTCGAGATCGGGAATGCGCAGACCGACCAGCGGGTCGCTGTCACCGAGGTCGTAGCGGATGTCGAGCCCGGTCATCATTTCCGCGATACGAGCACGGGGTTCGTCCATGGCAAGAATGCTGGCCATGATGTCGCGCAGGGCGTCGGTACGCGGGCCCGGGGCGTTGAGCGCGGTTTGGGCCATCGTGGTGTGCAGCACCCGGGCGCCGACGGGGTGGCGTTCAGCGTGATAGGTGTCGAGTAGGTCTGGGTCGGATACGCCGGTGGCGACTTGGCCGAGTTTCCAGCCGAGGTTGGCGGCGTCTTGGATGCCGGTGTTGAGTCCTTGGCCGCCGATCGGGAAGTGGATGTGTGCGGCGTCGCCGGCAAGCAGGATCCGCCGGTCTCGGTAAGTGGCGGCTTGTCGGGTGGTATCGGTGAAGCGGGAAATCCATGCTGCCCTGCGTATTCCGTAGTCGGTGCCGCGGGCGGCCCGCAGTGCGGCGCGCAGGTCATCCAACGTCGGGTCGGCGGTGTCGTCGACGTTGGGCTCGGTGACGGTCACGCGGATGGTGTCTTCGCCGTCGAAGTGGTGAAACGAGTGATGCCCGCCGTCACGGTGTAGACCCCAGGGTGGTTCGTCGGCCATGTCGACGTCGGCGACCAGGCAGCTCGTCGACGCCGCCCATCCGGAAAACGCGATCCCGGCGTCCTTGCGGACGGCGCTGCGGCCGCCGTCGCAACCCACCCCGTACGTGCCACGTATCGTTGTGCCGTCGGCGCGGGTGACGTCGACGCCGCCTGGCTCCTGTTGGACCCCAACAACGTCCGACCTGTAGCGGATGGTGACCCCCAGTTCGGTGGCCCAGTCGGCCAGGATGCGTTCGACGCGGTACTGCAGCAGCCCCAGGACGTAGGGGTGGCGGGTGGGCAGCTCTCGTAGGTCCATGGTGAGCCCGGAGAATCCGGGGCCTACTTCGATGGTGCGGCCTTCGGTGAGGAATCGGTCGGCGATGCCGCATTGATCGAGGATTTCGATGGTGCGTGGTGTCATCCC
>NZ_JBYCLD010000293.1:0-8391 GCF_057473725.1 Mycobacterium sp. TH-M11
CGGCCAGCGCGCGGTCGCCGAACTTCGCGTCGGGCAACACCTCCGCGCGGGTTGCGTCATCGCCGAAGGCCAACAGCACCTTGGCGCCGGAACCGGCCGTCATCGGCAGACGCGCGCCGACCAGGACGGTATCCCGAAGCCCCGCAGGCGGTTCCACCGCGGCAATGCAGATCCGCGATGTACCTTCGCGGCGGTACAACTGCACGCTCTCGCCGGTGATTTCACCCAGCCGCGGCAGCACCGCCGCGCTGGCTGCCAACAGTGGATCGTTGACCTGAGCCGCGAGCTCGCTGACCGCGGGCCCCAGCAGCCAGCGCCCCTCGCCGTCGCGCGCGAGTAAACGGTGAACTTCCAAACCCGCGGCCAAGCGGTGCGCGGTGGCCCTGGGCAGCCCGGTGCGATCGCACAATTCGGCTAGTCCACAGGGCGATTCCGCGATGGTCCGTAGCACCCCCACGGCTTTGTCGAGAACGCCGATGCCGCTATCCTGTCTCACAGAGAGATACTAACTTCTCGAATAGTGAGATCAACGAATTGGGATGAGCTCGTGACGAAAACTTCAACACCCGGCACTGCGCGCCCGCGCACGCTGGCGGAGAAGGTGTGGGACGACCACGTGGTCGTGTCGGGCGGCGGCGCCGAACCTGACGTGATCTACATCGACCTGCATCTGGTGCACGAGGTGACCAGTCCGCAAGCCTTCGATGGGCTGCGGCTCGCAGGTCGGCCGGTGCACCGCCCGGATCTGACGCTGGCCACCGAAGACCACAACGTGCCGACGATCGACATCGACAAGCCGATCGCCGATCCCGTCTCGCGCAACCAGGTGGAGACGTTGCGTCGCAACTGCGAGGAATTCGGAATTCGGCTCTACCCGATGGGTGACATCGAGCAGGGCATCGTGCATGTCGTCGGCCCGCAACTGGGCCTGACCCAGCCAGGCATGACCGTCGTATGCGGTGACAGCCACACCTCGACGCACGGCGCATTCGGCGCAATCGCCATGGGCATCGGTACTTCCGAGGTCGAGCACGTGTTGGCGACTCAGACGCTTCCGTTACGGCCGTTCAAGACGATGGCCGTCAACGTCGACGGTCAACTGCCGTCCGGCGTGACCGCCAAAGACATCATCTTGGCCGTCATCGCCAAGATCGGCACCGGCGGTGGTCAGGGGCACGTCATCGAATACCGGGGCAGCGTCATCGAATCCCTGTCAATGGAAGCCCGGATGACAATCTGCAACATGAGCATCGAAGCCGGGGCCAGGGCGGGAATGGTGGCACCCGATGCCACCACCTACGCATTCCTGCGGGGCCGCCCGCACGCCCCGACGGGTGCGCAGTGGGATGCGGCGCAGGCCTATTGGGATCAATTGAAGACCGATGACGGCGCCGAGTTCGACACCGAGGTCTACCTGGATGCCGCGTCGTTGACCCCGTTCGTGACGTGGGGCACCAACCCCGGGCAGGGTGTGCCGCTGGGTGCCGCCGTGCCCGACCCCGAGTTGATGACCGACGACCACGAGCGACAGGCGGCCGAGAAGGCACTGGCGTACATGGACCTTCGGCCCGGCCTTCCGATGCGCGAGATCGCCGTGGACACGGTGTTCGTCGGATCGTGCACAAACGGCCGCATCGAGGACCTGCGTTCGGTGGCCGACATCCTGCGGGGCCGAAAAGTGGCCGATACCGTGCGGATGCTGATTGTGCCCGGGTCGATGCGGGTCCGTGCCCAGGCTGAAAGTGAAGGCTTGGGCGAGATCTTCACCGCAGCGGGCGCCGAGTGGCGTCAGGCCGGTTGCTCGATGTGTCTGGGAATGAACCCTGACCAGCTCGCGCCGGGGGAGCGCTGCGCGGCAACGTCGAACCGGAATTTCGAAGGCCGCCAGGGCAAGGGCGGTCGCACGCACTTGGTGTCGCCGGCCGTTGCCGCTGCGACTGCGGTGCGCGGAAAGCTTTCCGCGCCGGACGACTTGAACTGAAGACAGGGATAGACAGCATGGACGCATTTCACACCCACACCGGAATTGGAGTGCCGCTGCGGCGATCCAACGTCGACACCGATCAGATCATTCCAGCGGTCTATTTGAAGCGGGTAACCCGAACAGGTTTCGAGGATGGATTGTTCGCGGCGTGGCGCAACGATCCTTCTTTCGTGCTCAATCTCAGCCCATTCGACAGAGGTTCAGTACTGGTGGCCGGACCGGATTTTGGGACCGGCTCGTCCCGCGAGCACGCGGTGTGGGCGCTTATGGACTACGGCTTCCGGGTGGTGATCTCGTCCCGGTTCGGCGACATTTTTCGGGGCAATGCCGGGAAGGCCGGTCTGTTGGCAGCCGAAGTTGCTCAGGATGACGTGGAACTTCTTTGGAAGCTGATCGAGGGCAGCCCGGGGTTGGAAGTCACTGTCAGTCTTCAAGATCGGAATGTGTCTGCGGGAACGGTGGTGGTGCCGTTCACGATTGACGATTACACCGCATGGCGCCTACTTGAAGGCCTCGACGACATAGCCCTCACGCTGCGGAAACGCGATAAGATCGAAGCTTTCGAGGCTGCCCGCCCGGACTGGAAGCCGACGACTTTGCCCGCTTCATAAGGGCGCGATCGAGCCCGAATTCGCCGCGCCCCAGGGCCGTCTATAGCCGCCGCGCCACCTCCCAAGGGCGGCAAGCGGATTCCTAAAAAGTTCGCCAGGAGCCATTGAAATTGCGCGTGGCTCTTGGAAATCAGGCACCTTAGGGTTTACCGTGTCTGCTAGTCGGTCCAAACGAGGGCCACTAGCTTCGGAGGATTTGCATGAACAAAGCAGAGCTCATCGATGTACTCACAGAGAAATTGGGCTCAGATCGTCGGCACGCAACCGCCGCCGTCGAGAATGTCGTCGACACGATTGTGCGCGCCGTGCACAAGGGCGACAGTGTCACCATTACTGGGTTCGGTGTTTTCGAGCAGCGCCGCCGCGCTGCCCGGGTTGCCCGTAACCCCCGAACTGGCGAGACGGTAAAGGTGAAGCCGACCTCCGTGCCGGCCTTCCGGCCCGGCGCACAATTCAAAGCGGTTGTCGCTGGCTCGCAACGTCTCCCGGCGGAAGGACCAGCAGTGAAGCGTGGTGTTGTCTCCGCCGCCGGGGCGGCCAAGAAGGTCGCCAAGAAGGCGCCGGCCAAGAAGGCGGCCGTTGCCAAGAAGGTCGTCAAGAAGGCGCCGGCCAAGAAGGCGGCCGTTGCCAAGAAGGCTCCGGTCAAGAAGGCCGTGACCAAGCGGACCGCCGTTGCCAAGAAGGCTCCGGCCAAGACGGCCGCGACCAAGCGGACCGCCGTTGCCAAGAAGGTCACCAAGGCTCCGGCCAAGAAGGCCGCAGCACGGCGTGGTCGCCGCTAAGCACTAGCATCAAACGCAGATTCGCCGCGGAGCAGGCTCAGACGAGCCGTCCGCGGCGAATCTGCGTGTCAGAGCACCACGTTGGAGGCCAGCGGGCTGCCGATGTGATCAGCGGCGATCAGCCGCCCGTCCGCCAACGAAAGCACCCACGTGCTGCCCTTGCGGTTGCGCGACTTGTCCGGGCGTACGCCGTCGCGCTCGCACCACCACGCGATCAGGTCCGGAATCACCCTGCCCTGCGTGCAGATCACCGGCGTGCGGTGCGACTCGGCAATCTGCAGAACGCGCCGCCGGCCCGACTTGGGGTTGGCGGCGTACGCCTCTTCGGTCAGGGTTGACTCATTGATGATGGTGACGCCCAGTTCCTCGGCCAACGGCTCCACCGTCTGATGGCAGCGCACCCGGTCCGCTGAATGGACGTCGGTGGGGCAGAAGGCCGACAGTTGCGCGACAAGGGCCTCAGCCTGTGCCCGGCCTTTTTTGTCCAATGGCCGGATCTTGTCGTCGCCGGAGAACCGAGACTTGCTGCCCGCAGTGCCGTGCCGGACGATCAGGACGGATCTGGTGTCAGCAGGCTGTTTGGCCCAGCGCCGCAATATCTTTCGATCGTATGGGTAGGACACTTTCTCGATGGCGTCGACAGCCGGGAGCCAGATGAGATCGTCCACTTCGTTGTTGGGGGCGAAGCTGCCGTCGATGCTGCGGGCCGACCAATACTGCACCTTTTTTGTGCCCGGCTCGATCGGATAGCTCACCGTAGCAATGCGGCGACCCAACTGAACGTGGTGTCCGGTCTCTTCGAAGACCTCACGTACGGCGGCCACGGGCTCCGTTTCGCCGGGGTCGACTTTGCCTTTGGGCAGTGACCAGTCGTCGTATCGCGGACGGTGGATCACCGCAACCTCGTCGGCGGATTCGCCCAGACCGGGTCGCCAGAGTACGCCGCCCGCGGCGAGGACGATCCTGCTCGCCGAGCGTCTCGGCGAGGATTGTGTCGACACCTGAACTCCTGCAGGTCAAGTTGAGCCCCGGGAACCCCTGGCCAGAGGTCTAACGGCTACGTGTCAGTTAGTTACTGCGGTGCTTTTCCATCAGCGCCACCTGGTGATCGCGAACCGAGTGGCCGTCCTGCGGCAATGCCTTCCACTGGCCTTCGGGCCCCAATTCCCAACAGCGCGTTGCGGGATCGAGGGCCGATTCGAGGATCTCGTTGAGCCGAGCGGTCAGCTTGGGATCCTTGACCTGAACCAGGACCTCGACGCGGCGATCCAGGTTGCGATGCATCATGTCGGCGCTACCTATCCAGGATTCGTTGATCGCGCAGAAATTGAAGATTCGCGAATGCTCAAGATATCGTCCGAGAATCGAGCGCACGGTGATGTTTTCGGAGAAGCCCGGTACACCCGGACGCATCGCGCAGATACCTCGCACGACAATCTCGACGCGGACGCCGGCCCGCGAAGCGCGGTAGAGCGCATCGATGACCTGCTCGTCGACAAGGGAGTTCATCTTCAGCCGGATACGTCCGTTCCCGGTTGCTTCATGCGCGGCGATCTCCCGGTTGATGCGTTCGATGATGCCGTTGCGGATACCGTGGGGCGCGACCAGAAGGTTGCGATAGGAGACCTTGCGCGAGTAGCCGGTCAAGGTGTTGAAAAGATCGGTCAGGTCGGCGCCGATGTCGGGATCGGCGGTCAGCAGGCCGAGATCCTCATACAGCCGGGCGGTTTTGCCGTTGTAGTTGCCGGTTCCGATGTGGCAGTAACGCCGGATCGTCGAGCCTTCGCGCCGCACCACCAGGCATGTCTTGCAGTGGGTTTTCAAACCCACGAGTCCATAAGCCACATGGACCCCTGCCTGCTCCAGCGCACGAGCCCACTTGATGTTGGCTTGTTCGTCGAACCGGGCTTTGATCTCCACCAGGGCGACGACCTGCTTTCCAGCGCCGGCTGCTTCGATCAGCGCCCGCACGATCGGCGAGTCACCGCTGGTGCGATACAGCGTCTGCTTGATTGCGAGCACGTTCGGGTCGGCGGCGGCCACCTCGATGAATCGCTGAGTACTCGTGGAAAAGGAGTCGTAGGGGTGGTGCACCAGCACGTCGCCTTCGCGCAGCGTCGCGAAAATGCTTTTGGGCGTTTCCCGGTCGGCGAATGCCGGGCTGGTCGTCGGCACGAACGCAGGATCTTTCAGCGCCGGGCGGTCGACACCGTAGATCTGCCATAGCGACGAGAAATCGAGCAGTCCCGGCACCTGAATCACATCGCCGGGATGAACGTCGAGCTCGCGCAGCAGCAGTTCGAGCATGTGCTCGGTCATGTCGTCCGCAACCTCGAGGCGCACCGGCGATCCGAACCTGCGGCGAGCCAGCTCGCGCTCCAGCGCCTGCAGGAGGTCTTCGTCGCGGTCTTCGTCGACTTCGTAGTCGGCATTGCGGGTCACCCGGAATGCATGGTGCTCAACGATTTCCATGCCCGGGAACAGTGCGGTGAGGAAAGCTGCGATCAGCTCTTCCATCGGCAGGAAGCGGACTTCCTTCGGGTTCGCGGAACCGTCGGCGCCAGGTCGGTTGTCGAGTTCGACAAAGCGATCGACGTTGTCGGGCACCTTGACCCGGGCGAAATGCTGACCGCCGTCGTCGGGTTGCCGCACCGTGACGGCGAGGTTCAGGCTCAGGCCACTGACGAAGGGGAACGGATGTGCGGGGTCGACGGCCAACGGCGTCAGGACCGGAAAGACCTGCTCGGTGAAGTAGGTCGACAGCCTGCTGCGCTCCGCGTGGTCGAGATCGGCCCATGTGACGATCCGAATTCCCTCCGCCGCGAGGCCGGGCTCCACCGAATTGAGGAACACTTCCGCGTGCCGGGTGGCGATCTTCTGGGTCTGCTCGCCGATTCGGCGAAGTTGCTCGCGCGGGGTCAGTCCGTCCGCGGAGCGCACCGACAGCCCCATCTCGTCGCGTCGCTTCAGCCCGGCAACGCGAACCATGTAGAACTCGTCGAGGTTCGAGGCGAAGATCGCCAAGAATTTCGCCCGCTCGAGCAGCGGCAGCGACGTGTCTTCGGCGAGCGCCAGCACGCGCGCATTGAAATCCAGCCAGCTCAATTCACGGTTGAGGTAGCGGTCTTCGGGAAGTGAGTTCTCGACTGCGGCGACAGCGGTGGTGGCGGGCGGTGTACCCGGCGCGGAGTCGGCGGCCGGCCAGGCGGGCGATCCGGCGGTGACGGCGGTGTCCGGCGCTTCGATGTCAGTCACCCTTGCGATCATTCCCCATCGGTAGCTGGTGCTGCCACCGACCGGAGGTCAGACATTTGCCGTTGAGGGCCCGTTCATCCATCGTTATCCGGCCTGGTGTGAATGTCTATCGATCGCCCGCATGGTCGCCGGACCGAGTCCCAGGCCGCGGGCGATCGCCAGATCATCGGGCGTGTCGATGTCGCAGCGCAGTCCCGGCCAGCTGCCGATGAGCTCGACCGCTCCGGAAAGACGGTGTTGTGCTGAGGAATCCGGCCCGAACCTCGGATCGAGGGGGGTATCGAACGCGCAGAGGGCCGCGGTGCCCGTGCCCAGTCGGTCAGCGACGAAGCTCCGCTTGTGCTGACGCGCCGCCGTGACTGCATTCGCGAGCTCGTGTGTCTGAAGCGCTGGCAGGTCACCTTGCAACACAATGATATTCCGGACAGAGTCCGATAACGCTCGTTCGGCGACGGCGATCGCGTTGTTCAGTGGGTCAGGATGGTCGGCCGGCGTGGGATCGGCAACAATGTCGGCGCCGCATTCGATCGCTGCCGCGGCCGCCACCTCGTCGGGTGTGACCACGGTGACGCGGTGGACCGCACTCACCCTTGTCGCGGCGGTCAAGGTGTCGACCAGCATGGCTAGCACCACACTCTCTCGCTGCGCGGCCGAGAGCGCCGGGGCCAGCCGAGTCTTGGCGGCCGCCAACCGCTTGACCGCGACGATCAGGCCGACATCTGCGTGCCCGTCGGCTCTGCTGCCGCTCATGGGTTCATCCTGCCAGTGTCGATCTTCGGCTGAGAATTGTGCGAGGCGGCCATGGCCGCGCAGGCGACTCGTGACCGTCCTGGCCTCGCCGGCCATGATCGGAATAGCTTCACCATCGTCGGCGAATATAGTTGTCCGCGTTAGACTCTGGCGACTCATCGCAAGCTCCGTCGGCCCGCGCCATCCCGGGTCTTCTCAGTCGGCGGTTCGCCGAGTACGCGATGGGCGAACCTACCCGCCCGCTGGCGATCGGGCGGCGAGCGACCTGGTGGGCAGGTCGCGAGTAGAGCTTGAGTCGTAGTCTGCGGTTCGGTGGGCCATCCGCGCAGTCGCAAGGCGTGGCATCCCCGTGGATGGCATGCCGGTGGCGAAGATAGGGCTGGGCAGGTGGGCGGCGGCTTGTGCGGTTGCGGGGGAATGGACGGTCTGTGAATTGACGGTCTGCGCCAGGGGGGCGTTTGCGGCCCAGGTGGGTGGCACCGACAGCGGTCCGACCAGGTCGGCTCGACCGATGTTGGCGCGTGTCCCGGCTAGGGTCACTTGTCCGCCGGATTGCGCGGCCATCGGCCCGTATGCGGCCATATTGTTCACGATTTGACCGAGCCCATCGCCGACTGCGCCGGTTCCGCCTGACATCTGCACGGCGCGTTGCACGTAGTCCTGAACCGCGTAAATGATCATGTAGTCGAACGAGTGGAAGGTGGTGATGTACAGCTCCGGGCCGACAGCGCCGTTGGACATAAAACCGCCCAGCGCACTTGAGTTCAAAAGGTCCGATAGCGCCGAGTTGTTTGCCCCGCCGATCACGTCGTTCAGAAACCCGGACAGCCCATAGTTGGACGTGGCGTTGGCCGGGCTGAAGATGTTCAGCCCCGAAAGCCATTGTGACAGGGTTTCTTGGGTGTTGCCCGCCGCGGCCGTGGTGGCGTGGGTGGTGGCCGCGGCTTGCTGGGTCTGGCCGGTGTCGGTGGTGACGGTCGGGGGGGTGGTGAGTGGGGTGAGGGCGGTT